>JAIDUV010000039.1 GCA_029060025.1 Clostridia bacterium
GAATTATGCTCCAACAGTTGCATAATTATTGTTTACATTTTGGAATATTTTATAATAATTTTAAAAGATAGTCAATAAAGGAATGGTATTTTATGTCAAATCTTTATCCTTACTTAAAAAAGTATAAAAAACATTTGATATTAGGTCCGATATTCAAACTTTTGGAAGCCATATTTGAACTTATCGTCCCATACGTAATGGCTCAACTTATCGACAAAGGTATCAACGGCAACGACAAGACGTATATATTGCAAATGGACGGCGTGCTCGTACTTCTCGCCGTGGTAGGTCTGGCTGCCGCGCTCTTTTGCCAATACGTAGCGTCAAGATGTTCGCAAGGCTTTGGCACAGAACTGCGCAACGTGCTGTTTTATCATATCAATACGCTCTCTATGAGCAACAGCGACGAATACGGCGTATCGTCTATGGTGACGCGTTTTAACAGCGATATCAATCAAGTGCAACTCGGCGTCGCTATGCTGATCCGTCTTGCTATTCGCGCGCCATTCCTAGTAATAGGCGCAACGGTATCGGCAATAATACTCAAGCCTTCGATGTGCTGGATATTTTTAGTAGCCGCTCCGCTCGTGGCTTTGGTGTTGTGGCTCATTATGTCGAAGACATTACCTGTATATACCAAAAACCAAAAGAAACTCGACAAGATCACTTCCATAGCAAGAGAAGACCTCAACGGTATGAGAGTCGTCAGAGCCTTTACCGAACAGGAAAGAGAACAAAAGCGTTTTGAAGACTCAACGCAAGATTACGCCAAGAGCGTAATTGCAATCGGCAGAGTATCTGCGCTCCTCAATCCCCTTTCATTCATTATTATCAATATGGCTATTGTCGCGCTTCTCTATTTTGGAGGAAATAAGATTGACGCAGGCGCACTCACTCAAGGCGAACTGATTGCATTTATCAACTATATGATGCAAATATCGTTGGCGCTGGTCGTGCTTGCCAACGTGATGGTTCTCTTCTCAAAATCGTACGCGTCGGCAAAGCGCGTAAGCGAACTGCTCGCAACTCAGCCGGCAATCAATGAAGACGGCAACGAGGAGGTCTCGCCTGTTGAAGACGCTCCCGCTATATCCTTCAAAGACGTAAGTTTTGCATACGGAAACGGTGCTCCCGCGCTTAAAAATTTATCTATCGACATACAAAAAGGTGAAACGGTGGGTATAATAGGCGGCACCGGAAGCGGTAAATCTACGCTTATAAATCTGCTGCCGAGATTCTACGACGTGTCGCAAGGCGTCCTTGAAATCGACGGCGTGGATATAAAGAAATATCCGCTTAGACAACTTCGCGGCAAGATAGGACTCGTCCCGCAATTGGCAATGCTATTCAGCGGAACGATACGCTCAAATATGCAATGGAAGAAAAAGGACGCAACCGACGACGAGATAATATCTGCGCTTAAGACTGCGCAAGCGTACGACTTTGTGATGAAAAAGAGCGAAGGCTTGGACGCGCCTGTTCAGCAAAAAGGTAAAAACTTCTCCGGCGGTCAACGTCAAAGGCTTTCAATTGCTCGCGCGCTTGTAGGCAATCCCGAAATAGTCATACTCGACGACAGTATGAGCGCTCTTGATTTTGCCACAGACCTGGCGTTGAGAAAAGCGCTCAATGAAAATCTACCAAAAGATACTACCAAGATAATAATATCTCAAAGAGCAACGTCTATCAAAAATGCTGATAAGATAATAGTGCTCGACAAAGGCGACATCGCAGGCATAGACACGCACGACAATTTGCTCAAAACTTGCGATATATATCGCGAAATTTGCAATTCTCAACAAAAAAATCCTAACGAAATGACTACGGCGGAGGTGAAAGATGAAGACTAAAAAACAAAGCACATTGTTTAGACTAATCGGCTATACCAAGCCATACGCTCCGCTTATCGTAATATCATTTATTGCGTCTATTCTGTCTGTAGCCGTGTCAATACTCATACCGCTTATGACAGGCTACGCAATCGACTATATGATAGAAGGCGCGGTAAATTTTGACAAGGTATTCGATTACATCTGCATTATCGTCGCAATGATAGTAGTGGGCGCCATTGCGCAATGGACGCTTTCTGCGAGCGTCAACTCGCTCACCTGCAAGACCGTGCGCAATATCCGCAACCAACTCTTTGAACATATCAACAACTTGCCTTTGAAATATATCGACACACAGCGTCAAGGCGACATTGTAGCGCGCATATCCAGCGACATCGACCAAGTGTCCGAAGGACTTTTGCAAGGCTTCACACAACTTTTTAGCGGCGTGCTTACGATAGGCGCAACGCTGGGTATACTATTCTATCTGAATTGGATAATTGCGCTTGTGGTATTGGTCCTCACTCCCCTTTCGCTATGTGTCGCGGCGTTTATCACAAAGCGCTCGCACAAGACATTTGCCGCTCAAGCGGTAAAGCGCGGCGAAGTGAGCGGATACGTCGAAGAAATTTTTACAGGACGCAGTCTCATTCAGGCATTCTGTCAAGAAGACGTATGCCAAGAAGACTTTGAAAAACTCAACAAAGAACTATACGATTGCGGATTTAAGTCGCAATTCTACGGCGCTTTGATAAATCCGTGTACGCGCTTTGTCAACAATTTGGTATATGCAAGCGTGGGCGTGGTCGGCGCTTTCTTGGCTCTCCAAACCGGCTCGATAGAACTTAAGGTAGGCTTGCTTTCTACCTGTCTGACATACGCAAATCAATATACGAAGCCTTTCAACGAAATTACGAGCGTCATTACCGAGATACAGTCTGCAGTAGCGGCATCGAGGAGAATCTTTGCGCTACTCGACCAAGAAGTGGAGGAAAGTGACAGCAAAAACCAAGTTCTTGAGCATTGCGACGGCACTTTGGATATAGATGACGCATATTTCAGTTACGTTCCCGAAAAGCCTCTCATTCAAGGACTTAATTTGCACGTAAAACAAGGACAAAAGATTGCAATCGTAGGACCTACCGGCTGCGGAAAGACTACGCTTATCAACTTGCTAATGAGATTTTACGACGTCAATAAAGGCTCGATATCTATGTCGGGCAAAGATATAAGACAAATCACCAGAACAAGCCTAAGAGACAGTTACGGTATGGTATTGCAAGAGAGTTGGCTCTTTGAAGGCTCAATAAGAGACAATATAGCCTACGGCAAGCAAGACGCGACGCTTGAAGAGATAATGGAAGCCGCACGGCTTGCAGGCGCAGACGACTTCATTGAGAAATTCCCCGATAAGTATGATACTTTGCTCACAGAAAACGGAGACAATATATCGCAAGGTCAAAGACAACTTCTTTGCATTGCTCGAATAATGCTTACCCATCCCCCAATGCTGATACTTGACGAGGCTACGTCGTCAATAGATACGCGCACGGAGATGAAAATTCAAGAAGCGTTCTATCGCATAATGCAAGGCAGGACGTCATTTATTGTCGCTCACAGACTGTCGACAATAAGAAGTTGCGACGTCATACTCGTAATGAAAGACGGCAATATTATAGAGCAAGGCAATCACGAAGAGTTGTTGGCAAAACAAGGCTTTTATTACGAGTTGTATAATTCTCAATTTGCCAACTCAAGCGCAATTTGATTTGAGCAGCATTATCGACTCTATAAAATAATAAGCGAATTAAATAATATCGGTATTAGTTGATTTTTGTAAAAGGTATATGTATAATAGATATATAAATGCGAGGTGAAATATGAAAAACGTCATATCAATAGTTGTAAAGAATAATTCCAGTGTGCTGGCAAGAATTTCTTCCCTGTTTGGAAGAAGAGGATTTAATATAGACTCGCTATCCGTAAGCGCAACGGATGACCCGCATATATCGAGAATTACCGTCGTCGCGCAAAGTGACGAGAGCGGGCTTGCGCAAATTATCAGTCAAACTAAAAAGTTGCAAGAGACTATCAGCGTACAGGCTCTGGAAGAAAACAAGAGCGTATACCGCGAACTTTCTCTTGTAAAGATACTCACTGTCGGCGACAAATTTTTTGACAAATTCGTAATCGAACAATGCGATAAATTTGGCGCAATAGTAGTAGACGTAACGGAAAAGTCTATGATAATCGAACTCACCGGCACTTCCGATAAAATCGATTTGTTTATGGCTACCCTCTCTGACAACCAAAGTGACAAAGGCTTTAAGATTTCAAAAGTGTGCCGCACTGGCATAACTGCGATAGAAAGAGGCGTTTAATATCAAATTCTCATAAAACCTGTAGGCAAAATATTTTTTCCTACAGGTTTTTCATTTGACGAAATCACCTCTGCCCCGAAGTTCAAAGAGCATTCTACAAATGAAAAGAAATTGATAGAAATTGTCGAGCGCCTAAATGCCGTTTAATTTAAATTTAATTTTCTATCCGTTTTATTTGCTCTTTTCTATTAAATGATTTATAATAGTATAAACAATGCGCCTAAGATTTGCCATTTAAAAACGTGATATGCGTATTTGAATTGCAAAATAACAATGGGATAGGGCAGAAATACACGGAACAGATAATTAGTCCTAAAGAGCGACTATCATCTGTTTGGAGAATAATGACACAAACAAATATAATAAAAAACACAGGATATAACAAATACCAAAGTTTTATCAATAAATTCGTATATTCAGACTTTTATCTTGCTTTGGTATGTGTTGTGGCATTTATAGGTTGGATTACAAAGTGCGCTCCTTTGGGTATAACCGGCGCAGTTATTCTGGTATGTTTGGCGCTTTTGGGCGCGAATGATATTCTTCCACTTACAGTGAATTTTTTTAGCGCCGTTTTGCTCATCTTTTCAAGCAATTTCTCCGACTATACGTATTTATGGCCTCTAGCCATACCTCTGGCAATATGCCTCGTATTTTTCCTTGTTAAAAACGGACGACACAAATTCACTTTGGGAAAGATGTTTTTCCCATTGGTTGCCGTTGCGTACGCATTACTTTTGGGCGGCGTGGGTACAATTATTAAACAAGATTTTTTAAGATCTCTTCCAGATTTTGCAATGTTGGGACTTGGCGTGCCAGCCGTATATTTGCTTTATAATCATTACCTTAAGCGCGATGACCAACGAGACGTGCCTCTATATTTTTCCAAGACACTAATGTATATCGGCTTGACAATATGTATTCAACTCATTACGGTAATTGCCAAAAGTGGAATACCTGTGCACGAATGGCACAATGCGGTATGGGAAGTAGGTTGGGCAGACAGAAACGACGTCGCAACTTATTTGATTTTCACTGCAGGTATGACTATGTATCTCTCCACGCGCTACCGCCAAGGTTGGATATTTCTTGCATTTGGAATATTCCAATACGTTTGTCTCGTAATGACATTTAGCAGAGGCGGTATTATCTTTGGCGTAATAAGCGGAGTCGTGGCATTGGTATTTACAATAATCAAAGCGCCCAACAAAAAATTACATTTCTTATATATTGGTGTCGTAATTTTGGGAATGTTGATTATCTATCTTTGCTTAATGAAAGATGTCAATACTATGTTTACAGCGCTTATTGGTAGAGGGTTGGGCACTTCAGGACGTAGTAAACTATATAAAGAGGCTTGGGAATTATTCAAGACTCACCCATTTTTCGGAGTCGGCAAAGGATACGTAGGTCCTCACACTCACACAAGCGCGATAGGAACGTATTGGTTCCACTCCACGATTTTCCAAATCATAGCGTGTATGGGAATTATGGGAATTATTGCGTACGTATACTTCTACGCCGTACGTCTCCAAATTCTTTTCAAAAATATCAAAAATTCATTCAATCTCTTTTGCTTTGCAGTATTTATAGGTTTTGAGGGATATTCTCTTATAAATACCGGCACTTTTGTCGCATATCCGTTTATGGCTTTAGTGCTTACAATGACCCTTCTTATGGAACGTACTCAAAAGGATTTCAGCGGATTTGTTACGCCTTATAACTACACTACTCCTTGGGGAGATAAGATAGTGCAAAAAGAAATAGAATTTATAGAAAAGTACCGCGCAAAGAAACAATTAAATAAACAACGCAGACATACAAAACGCCTTCCGGGCTATTCCAAAAATGATTCCAACTGATATGAGTTATATTGAAACGTTAATATTTACCTTACCCGACTTTAAAACAAAAACTTTCCCAATTGCCTACACTGGAAGAGGCAAAAACTTATCTCCGGAGATACTCATAGAAAATTTATCAAAAGACGCAAAAACCATTGCGATTACGCTAGAAGACATAAGCCACCCTATAAAAAACTTCACACACTGGATTATTTGGAATATCCCAGCAACGAGCAAAATCGAAAAAGCAATCCCGACAGACAAATGCTTATCCAATACCGGCATAACGCAAGGCATCGCTTACGGAATGCACAAATATTCAGGTCCAAAACCTCCAAAAGGAAAAACACATTTATATCGATTTACCGTTTATACGTTGGATTGCAAGTTAAACATATCTGCAAGTAGTAGAAAAAAGCAATTTCTTAAACAATCCGAGAAACATATATTACAAAGAGGTTTTGTCGAATACTCTTTTGAATGAATGAAAAAAACGCAAGGTCAATGACCTTTGCGTTTTTCCTTTTTCTTTTTCTGTCTGCGCAAAAAATCTGCGTCTCTTTCTTGCTCCCTGCAAGCCTTTGACTTGGCTTTTCGCACTATTTTACGCTCTTCCATTTGCTTTTTGATTGCTTGCTGGGACTTAGTTCCCACCTTAAACTCAACGACCGTCTTTTTGATTTTTCGTTGAAGCGCTTTTGGATTTTTACGCTTAATAGGCTTACGCGCGATTACAACAGTAAGGCTAAATTTCAATTCATTATATTTTCTCAATATCAACTCATATATGTCGTAATCTTTGGGCTCAAAGCCGAATACATATCTACATACGCAAAGTTCATTGACCTCAAAACGCTCAAATAGTCCGACGTAGAATTGACCGTCAAAGTAAATAGTTAATGATACTGATGCCTCCTTCATCAAGAAAAACCTCCTTTAAATTTTTTCTTGAAGAAGAGACAACCAAGGAGGCAGGTTACTGAATACCCAAAGGTATTGCCCACGACTACTCAACGGGGACTGTGTTTTTATCTTCGTGTTATTATTATAACATTATACCGCCTGAAAATCAAACGACAACAAAGATAAATTGCGATAATTATAAACGCAATCCGATAATGGCGCCAATATAGTTAAAAATACTTTTTCAATAAGTCGTCAAGTTGAAGCACGCTCTGTCCCATTTCTATTTCGCTCTTTTGGCGGCGCTTGCTCTCCATAAGTTCTTTGAGTTCTTGCTTGATCTTTTCCATTTCGTCAGACTTCTTTTCTTGCTTTACTCCGCTGTACGGCAAAAACTCATCCGACTTTTCTTCAGAATGTAATGGCATAGGCTTTTTCTCATCTTCTTCCGGGAAAGATCTCTCAAGCATAATATATCCGTCGCACTGCTCCGCCACAAAACTTGGCGACTCGATACCCATTATTACTCGCTTGCCAAGTTTCTTAAGCGCATTTATCATTGCTATTGAGTCAAGTTCGCTGCATATTATAAAGAATGCGTCGACGTTGGTACGCGTACACGCGATTGTCACGGCATCAATTACTTGTCTGATATCTATGCGCACTTTCTTGCGATTGTTGACAGGCAAGGCAACCTCTGCCCCATAAGTCTTGATAAAGGCATTAAAATCGTTGTTTCGCTTATTGTTATACCCATAGAGTTTAGCATAAGCAATCTTGCCGTCAAGACTTGCTATGGCCTTGGCAAAACTGTCGTACGACAAACGCATACTGTTGAGATCCACTAAAATTGCGTAATTCATATTATATTTCCTTATTTGCTCACTCAAAAATTGTTGTCTTTAGTGGAAATATTATATTGAACAATGTTCAGTTTGTTAAATTTTCTAATATATGTCGATTAAATTGTATTTTAAACTTGTAATCGCTTGTAATCGCTTGTAATTCAAAAAGAATTATCTTCTTTTATTTTCAATATTGAACAATGTTCAATATTGAAAATGTATAATAAAAATTCTAATTTTCTCTCTTGTTGAAGAATAGATACTGTTGAGCATATCCCGAATATTCGCCGTAGATATCTATCAACTTACGCCTTATGACGTTGTTGTTGTCAACGTCGTCACCGACTACGTCTTTGTAGACTTTCTTTATCCAAGTATCTACCGGAAAGACGTCTTGCTTATGGTAGCCGAAGAGCAATATGCAATCTGCCACTTTACTGCCCACTCCCATAAGAGTGCATAATTTCTTATTAGCAGCATTGCCGTCCATACAGTCGATGGCGGCTAGATCAAAGCCGTCGGCCACCTGCTTTGCCGTAACCGCCAAATACTTTGCCCTATATCCTGCGCCCAATGCCTTGTAAAACTCTTCGTCCTTACTTGCCATTGCCTCAGGCGTGGGAAAAGCGTAATAACCTCCCATATTCTCGCCAAGGCTTGCGCACAGTCTGCCGATAATACCTTTAATACGCGGAATATGATTATTAGCCGAGATAATAAAACTGATGAGCATTTCCCACTTATCTTGATTGAGTATTCTTATTCCGTGACCGTACTCAATAGCCTCATCCATAAAAGGCTTCCCCTTGAGCCTTTGTTTTATCTCGCCGTAATCGCGCCCCAAGTCGAAGTAATTTACAAAATAATTTGGGTCAGCGCTTTCAATGACCGCATTGTCTTCACATTGACGCACTAAGCAGGTTTTATCCTTTGAATATACTCTATATTCCCCTTCGCCCAACTTCTCATATCGAAAAATCTGCCCGCAATCAAGAATATGTCTTATATCAAAGTCTTTAAGTTCCGTTATTATTATACTATTCTTTTGTATGACCATTTTTGCACCTTTTGCTTTGTTTTGTCTAATTTTAGCACAATTTAGCAAACTTATCAATACCTTTTGATTTAATATGCCAATAGCAAATAATAATTGTCACAGTTGGTTTTATTACGCAATAGTTATATCCATTGATTATATCACATCAGATTACGTAAGATAATAGATATTTATCCGTCTCGCTTATACTAATACCAAAATTATGCACGATATAAAGCAATAAATTTGACAATATCTGCTTAACTGCGCTACGCTTTGCTCAACGCGTTATAAACATAATTGAGATAATACTCTTATTATAATAATAAATATAATTAGATCATTTTGATTGACAAGGTTTTAAATTTATGCTAACATACTCATTGAGCCGCGTGAGTAGGGTCGCAAAGTGTCGTTAGACCACCCGTTTCAGCGAGACTGGTAAGAGGAGGTATTCAATGTACGCAATAGTTTTGACAGGTGGCAAACAATACAAGGTAGCCAAGGACGAAATCATCAAAGTCGAGAAGATTGATAAAGAGATCGGCTCTAAGGTAGAACTTGACGTTGTTATGCTCAACAATGACGGTAAAATTGCTTGCGGCAAGGAAGTGGAAAATTCCAAGGTAGTTGCCGAAGTAGTCGCTCAGGACAAGGCAAAGAAAATAGTTGTTTTCAAGTATAAGTCCAAGAAAAACGAGCGCAAGCGTCAAGGTCACAGACAACCCTTTACTGCGTTGAAAATTGCAGAGATTAAGGCGTAATGACCAAGATATTCGTAACAAAACAACTGGGCAGCATTGTTGAGATAGAGTGCGAGGGACACACCGGTTACGGAGTGCAAGGAGAAGATATAGTATGCTCCGCCCTTTCGTCAATAGTACAGACGGCGATTTTAGGGCTATTCAGTGTGGCGGGCGTCAACTTGGATTACAAGACTGACGACAAAAGAGGTTATCTCAAAGCCACTCTCCCAAAAAATCTCGACAAAGCAACAAGGCACGACTGCGACGTTATACTCAATACGATGATGTTGGGAATAGCAGATTTGCACGAAGGCTTTTCTGATTTTATAGAATTGGAGGTAAGATAATATGTTTATAAATATTCAACTCTTCGCTCATAAGAAAGGTGTAGGTAGTTCAAGAAACGGCAGAGACTCCGAATCAAAGAGACTTGGACCAAAGAGATCCGACGGTCAATTCGTTTTGGCTGGCAATATCTTGGTTAGACAAAGAGGCACCAAGTTCCACGTCGGCAACAACGTTGGTATCGGCAAGGATGACACTCTCTACGCGCTTATCGACGGCGTAGTAAGATTTGAGCGCAAAGGTAAAGATAAAAAACAAGTTAGCGTTTACGCAAAAGAAGTATAATATACGCAAAAAAATAGTTTAACGCCACTCCTAAGAGTGGCGTTTTTTAATTCATTATATAACGTATGTTCGCGCTTTCCTTTCAAACCAACTATCCCAATATTCCATAAGACGCTCTTTCTCTTCTTGTCTTTGACTCTCATTTGCAAATTCAACTTCATCAAGTCTCCGCTTGCACAAAAACGCATTCACTATATACAATTCTTCATATTCCCACGAAATACTTGATTCTATACACAAAATATGTTGATAATCCAGAGTTGCCACAACGATTCCTTGAGCATCCACCCACGGTATAAGCGAATCTTCTTTTTTGCATTTAATACAAAAATTTTTATGCTGTTCTCCATACTTTCTCAATAGAAAATCTTTTCCCAAAAGCAACGATTTGTCATATATCATCTTTCCGCGAAATTTAGATCCAGGTTGATATTCTGGAGCAATTTCAAAACTAACAACATCTTCTATTCGTTCTCCGTTTCTCGCATAATGCTCCAACTCATCCATAGACATCTCTATTACACCATCTTCTTGTAGGAAGTAATTTATTACGTCATCAACTAAGAAATTATCTCGCTTGCCTATTCTACTTTCTATCTTATCTAATACTAATTCTAATCCTTCTCTCATTATTTTTCTCCCATATATCTAAACTTATCAATACAACATCTTCGCCTTGTCAGGAAGGTCTAGTATAGCACCGTGCAATACTTTGACGTCGATCTTCTCAATATGCATTCTATCGTCGGGCGTAAGATATATTCTCTTGTCGCGCCACTCGCCCGCGCACTCTTTCTCCAAAAGTCTATATGCAAAAATCTTGTTGAAAACGCTTGGAGCAACTGTGACAAGCACTGCTTTGTTGTCTTCGCAGGCAAAGACGTCGTTGAGTTTGTTCTTGAGCATACCTGCCATAACCTCGTCTGATAGAACGTAGCCGTTGCCTTCGCAATAAGGGCAAGTCTGCAACATTACACTCTCAAGCATACTCCTCGTCTTCTTGCGCGTAAGTTCGACAAGTCCCAAAGGCGTCATACCTATGAGCGAAGTTTTGGTTCTGTCCAACGCAAGCGCCTCTTGCAAGACGTCAAGCACCTTTTGATTGTGCTCGGGATTGTCCATATCTATAAAATCTATGATGACTATACCGCCTATATTGCGCACGCGAAGTTGTCTAGCAATCTCTTTTGCCGCAATACAGTTGGTCTCAAATACAGTCTGCTCTAAATTCTTTTCACCGACGTATTTGCCGGTATTTACGTCAATCACTGTCAACGCTTCAGTGTGATCTATAATAAGATATGCGCCGTTGGCAAGCACGACTTTACGTTGAAGAAGTCCTTCAATCTGCTTGACCAAACCAAACTTCTTATGCATACTCTCTTTTTCTTCATACAGTACGAATAAATCGGGTTTTTTATCATTGAGCGCAGAAAATGCGACTTTAAATTCTTCAAGCAACTTTCTATCGTTGATAATAACACGGTCAACGTCGTCGCGTAGCATATCTCTCACCGCACGAATTGCCACGCCTTCTTCTTTGTATATCAAAGAGCCGGCGGGCTTAGTCATATTGGCATCTTTTATCTTCTGCCACTTGGCTACAAGTTCCTGTATCTCCTCCTGAATTTCTTCTTTGCTGCAATCTACAGACTGCGTACGGAGAATTATTCCGTATCCCTCCGGCTTAATACCGTTGACAAAGTCCATAAGTTGTTGTTTGACTGTTTCATCAGTTATCTTACGACTTACGCCGACGTAATCTATCTGTGGCATAAGCACGACGGACCTTCCCGGCAAAGTGATGTTCATAGTTATTCTTGCGCCCTTGGAGCCGAATTGCTCTTTGGTGACTTGACACAGGATATTATCTCCCGCCTTAAGATTGAGTTTTTTATCCGTGACGTCTTTGAGTATTTCGCCGTATTCAAGAGTATCTCCCGCATACAAAAACGCATTGCGCTCCAAGCCTATATTTACAAAAGCCGCCTGCATACCGTTGAGCACGTTTTGCACCCTGCCTTTGTAAATATTGCCGACTAATCTCGTCATATTTTTGCGTTCTACCCAAAACTCAACAAGTTCGCCGTCAGATACGATACTAACCTGCGTATCACTTGGGTTGACGCTTATCAAAATATCTTTCATTTAAGCAATTCCTCCACGTCGACAAATTTACCTTCCACGCTCACCAATTGCGCCGTACGGCAAATATCGTTGATTTTGATATTTACCCCAAATTTTTCATTGAGATGATTGACCACGCTGTCTGCGCGCAGATTGGTATTGCCGCTTGCAAGTCGCATAAACAGTCTATTGCCATCCACTCGCAGTGAGTATATCATCGGCGCGACGTCCTTTTGAACGATTTCGCCTTTTTTGCTTGTGGATATGACGTAACTTTGACAGCGCGCAATATCCTCAATTTCTTTGGGCAAGACGTCGGCGCACGCAGCCTCGTAATCACTTGCGGTAACTATAGCCGCCAGATTAGGATTCTTATCCCTATAAAAACTTGCCACTGCGCGCATACCTTTTGGCATTGACGCATTGTATCTAACAAGCATTTCGTCCTTATCTATACCGTTGCACTCTACGGCAAAATACTCGGCAACAGACTGCACTCCAAGCGGCACAGGGGTGGAAGTATAGGTCAGCATATGCGGCACGTAACCTTGAGAATATTTGACGTCTACGCCAGCCCGCTTAAGCCCCCTTTGCAGTACGCGCAAAATATCTTTGTGAGACACGTAACTCACGTCGTCTACCTTGTAATGTTTGAGAATTATCATATACGACACCTCTCCAATCTGTTGGCTCCGCAACCTTTGCACTTCTTGAGACAGTTGGGCGTGCAGACGCCGTCGTACGCCTTATGACGTTCTTTTAGAAGATAAGTCTTGGTCACCCCATTGTCGATAATATCCCAAGGCAATTCCTCGTCCTCGTCAAACCCATCCAAAAATTTTTGGTATTCTACGCCGCTGAGTTCAAAGGCTTGCATCCACTTTCCGTAATCGAAATTTTCGCTCCAAGAATCAAATACGCACCCAAGTTCATAAGCCTTGACAATAGCCTTTGCAAGCGTCTTATCTCCTCTTGCAAAGATTGCTTCGATAATTGACGATTCCGCGCCGTGCCAAGAATACTTGACGTTTTTCATACGCAACTTTTCTCTCATAAACGCCTGTTTGTCAAGCATTTCTTGCATAGAAATCTGTCTTTCCCATTGGAAAGGCGTAAGAGGTTTAGGAATAAAAATAGATGTCGAAACGGTGATATTTAGCAACTTGGAAGTGCCGAATTGAGCGTGCAACTTCTTAATAAGATGCACTATATCTACAATACCTTGCAAATCTTCCTGTGTCTCGGTAGGCAAGCCCATAATGAAGTAAAGTTTTACGTTCTTCACTCCATACTTCATTGCCGCCGTAAGCGAAGACAAAATATCCTCTTCATTGATATTCTTATTGATAACGTCACGCAGTCTCTGCGTACCCGCCTCAGGCGCAAACGTCAAAGACGCGCCTTGTATCTCTTCATATATTTCCGCTTCAAAACTGTCAAGACGCAAAGACGGCAAAGCCACCTTTATTTTGCGTTTGTCTGCCTCAACTTTTATTCTGTCGACAAGTTCTTTGAGTCCCGAATAATCGCTGGTACTCAAACTCAAAAGTCCCAACTCGTCATATCCTGTGTTGTCCATAAGTTCGCAAGCCTGTTTTACCAACGTATCAACGCTACGTTCTCTTATAGGACGGTAATAAAATCCTGCTTGACAAAATCTACAACCATTTGCGCAACCCCTGAAAAGTTCGATAGACGACCTGTCGTGAACGATATCGCAGTTGGGGACTAATATCTTGGTGGGATAATATGCCTCGTCTAAATTGGCAACGACGGCTCTCTTGGTGGGATTGTGCAGAGATGGCACGTACACGCCGTCAAGCCTGCTTGCGCGTCGCAAAAACTCCTGTTTTGACAAGCCTTGACTTTTGCACTCAATGTGCAACAGCGTGAGTTCTTTGAGATTTTTCTCTCCCTCTCCTATAAGCACCGCGTCGAAAAACGGCGCAAACGGCATTGGATTGACAACGCACGGACCTCCTGCGACGATAGGCGGATATTCCTCGCCCCTCTCGCTTGCAAAATAAGGCACGCCCATTAAGTCAAGCATATAAACTATATTGGTAAACTGTAATTCAAACTGAACGGAAAAGCCTATCAAGTCAAAAGATTTTGCATCACGCTTGGTCTCAATTGAAAACAAAGGCAAATTATTTTTTCTCAAAAGTCCTGCCATATCGAGGTCAGGCGCATAACAGCGCTCGCAAACGACGTCTTGCATATCGTTGAGCATATGATACAAAATTCTCGTGCCGATATTGCTCATACCCACTTCGTACTTATCGCTAAAACACAACAATACCCTTTCCTTGCAGGGCTTGTCCATATCGGGTAAATTATATTCTCCGCCCACGTAACGCGCAGGCTTTTGTACTTGTAATAAAATGTCTTTAAGTTTGTCCCACATAACTCACATTACCAGCGCAGCCGCTCCCATATAGCCCGCGTCGTTGCCAAGACTGGCGCCCACGACGTCGACGTAGGGATAAAAACCGTTGTTATCTATATATTCGTTGAGCATACTCTTGACAGGCAAAATGAGTTGCGCTCCTTCGTTGGCAATACCTCCGCCAAGCACGAAGGCTTGCGGATGAAGTATATTAGTCAAGCCAATCAATCCGTAAGTGACGTAACAGATATACTTGTCTACTACGTTTTTTGCAACGCTGTCACCCTCTCGCGCGGCAATGAATGCCGACTTACCGCTTATGCCGTCTTTGCAAATCTCGGCAAGCAAACTCTTGGGATTTTGCTCTATTGCAACTCTCGTCTGCTCAACGAAAGCCTTTGCAGAAATAAATTCTTCCCAACAGCCTTTGTTACCGCAAGCGCACTTACTGCCGTCAATCTGTATACCCATATGACCTGCTTCGGCGCCTGCACAGCCCAATCCTTCAAAAAGTTTGCCGTCCAATATAATACCCGAGCCAACGCCTGTGCCCAGTGTGATAAATACGAGATTTTTGAAATTCTTACCGCTGCCAAAGCGCTGTTCGCCCAAAGCGGCGCAATTTGCGTCATTGCATACCTTACATTCCTTACCCGTCAAATTCTTGACGTCTCCTGCAAGATCGACGCCTTTCCAATTGAGGTTGGCGCACGACATTACAAGTCCTGCTCTGGAATTAACAATACCCGGCACGCCTATGCCGATACCCGACAGTTCCTTTATATCATAGCCCGCTTCCATACACAACGAATTTATATTGCTTATCATATCAAGCAATATGGCGTCATAGCCCCTTTCCTTTTCCGTCCTGTAAGTCATAGAAGACACCACGTTGCCAAAATCGTCAACAATGCCCATCTTGGTATTTTTTCCGCCAATATCCACTCCCGCGTAATACATAAACTACCCTCTGCTCTTAATAATATCCGACTATCGCAAAAATAAGTCAAATACAAATTATATTATAATATAAATACCCTGCTTTTGCAAGGTATTTTAAAAAATCAAATTGATATAAGGCATTTTTGATATGCGGTCATCGAGAGTAATCTTGCAGTGCGTCAATTATGCTCACACTCAAATCGTGCGTCATACACAACTTCTCAAGCGTACGCTCCTCGACTGCGCACACTCTGTCACCATTGTCGTCAATGACGATAAATTTGCATATCTTATCCTTGCCCAGATATCGCAAGAACTTAAAAAGCGGACTGTCTCCTGATATATATACGACCTCTTCCAGCAAGCCTTGCGTATAGTCTTTGACAAAAGGACGGCTGTTGGCAAGATGATAATAATTCTGTCCTCTACTCGTGAAAATTCCGCTGAGTATCAAAAACAGCCCAAATATAGGCAAAGTGATATTTAGCGTAAAGAACGCCAAGACAAATCCGCCGACAAGCATAATTGCGCCTGTAGCAACTGTCAGCCACTTGAGTATCTTGACGGCGCGAGTCTTCTTCTTGATAAGCGATATAACAACTCTGCTGCCGTCGAGAGGATAAAGCGGCAAAAGATTGACAAGCCCCAAAGATAGATTGGCAATGCAAAGATCGAGCGTATAATTGTATACGTCAGGTATAAGCCACCAAAGCGCGACTATAAATGTCGCAACCGCCAGATTGAACAGCGGCGCCGACAGCGCAATAAGTATGTTGTCGACGTCGTTGTAATCGTCTCCGCACTCCAAAGCCCCGCCGTAAGGCATAATAGTAATTACGCCCATACCGTAGCCCCGCAATTTTGCCATTCTATTGTGAGCAACTTCGTGCGCGACGATACTCACAAGATATCCGCACAGCAACTCAAATTGCCCCAATACGACAAACACTCCCGCAAGAAGGCAAAAGAGCGGATGCAACTTTATTTTCACGCTTTAAAAACCCATCTCGATTATGCGCGAAATCAATACGCCGCAACTAATACCTACGCAAATAAGCGCCTGAACAATAAATACGTCCAAAGCGTTGACTTTTTTCTTTTTTGGCGCAGCCTTAGCGCGTGTGATATTTTGGTTGGGGAAACTTACGCTTTCCGTAATTTTGCAATCGTCGTATTTCATAACAAACTCCTATACATAAGATAGTATAGTTTATTAGACTTGACGCTGATATATGACTTAAATTTAAAATTTTTTAGATAACATTCGGCGCGTTGATATTATCTGCCTTAGCGGATATATTTATTTGGTATTCTCCGCCGTCAAGTACGTCAATATTGATATTGACGTCTCCGCAAAGATTCATATAGCACCCTAGCAGTATTCTCAAATCGCCTTCCAACGCTCTCGTAAGCCCTTCGTAAGCGTTGATTTTGTCCTGCATAAGCACCTTCTTAAGGCGCCTTTCCATCATTTTGCTTTCATTCATCTGTCTACCTACCCGACACAAGTCTCTTTAATTTGCCTATAATGCCCCTATGTCCCTTAGTCACGTCGTATAACTTAAACGTATTGTTGAGTATATTGCAAGCAATCATATCAATTGCGTCACGCGACGACGAGGTGTTCATACCTATTCTGCCAAGTTGGGAATACACGGTAATCGTGTCGTCCTCAGGCACTACTCCCATAAGAGGACACCGCAAAAGTTTGGATATTTCTCCGCCGCCCATCATTTTGCCAGATACCACAAAGTCGCCGCGCACCCTATTGACGATAAGATTGATAGAATTAAGTTTGTAACTGCGAAGCAAGCCCAATACCTTATCGCAATCCCTGATAGCGGGAATATGCGGAGTCGTGACGGCAATAGCCTCGTCAGAGCAACTCACAGCCCTATGAAAACCTCCGTCAATGCCTGCAGGACAGTCAATCAAAATAAAATCAAACATACTCTCAATACGCGAAATCAATTCTCCAAAAGCCGCGCTTGTGAGTTTCTCGCTACTATACGCGTGCGCCGACGGCAATAAGTAAAGTCCAAGTCCGTCTTCTTGCAAAAGCGCCTGATTGATATGGCACTTGTTGTCGATTACGTCTGCCATATCGTATACGACGCGATTTTCCATACCCATCACGACGTCTAAGTTATTGAGTCCGACGTCTCCGTCGATCATAAGCACGCTTTTGCCGCGAGTGGCAAGGCATATCCCAAGGCTCGCAAGCACACTCGTCTTGCCTACTCCGCCTTTGCCAGACGTGACGACTATTTTTCTTGCCATAAAAATCTCCTTCCCAGGCATTATACATTATGGCGAAGTCAAAGAATTAAAGGATATTGTAAAATAAAAACTATTTTTGTCGAGTATCTAAACATATAAAGTCAAGTGTTACGCAAAGTCATTTGAGACCTCTCGACTTCGCTCGAGGTGACGGGGCGTGCGTCACAACCTAAATATACGCAATGACTTTGACAAGCAAAGTAATTGCTAAACGCACGGTTGGACTTCGCCCTACCGACCAAACGAAAATGTCGCAACGCTCCATTTTGTCGGTACTTATTGACTTGATAATTTATTGTCATTGACGCTCGCACGAGACGCACCACGCCTCTCTCGCTATGCCGTCGCTACACTCCTTACGACTGGAGCAAAGCGTAATGGAGAAATCTCAAGCAACGCCACTATATTCGCAACATAACGGCATCAAAGAAACAAAATAAAAAAGACGGAGATTCCTCTCCGTCTTTATATGACTGCAAATCTTAGTCGTTGTCTTCGTCTGAAGCAACCTCGTCTTCTGCGTCTTCATCTTTTGCCTTGAAGGAGAAGTGTTGCGCAACAAAGGAATTACCCTTGACGTGTACGTTGACTACAAGTCCTTTCTCCATCAACTCTTCGGTGCTTTCAAACGGCAAGTCTGCAACGTAGTCAGTCTCGTGCAAATCACGCTTTAGCGTTGCGCCCACGTTGTCCATAACGACGTCGATAAGTTCCATTGCATATTTCAATCTACGCGGATTCTTTATCTTCATCATAAACGGCGTATCTGCATAGGACTTGACGTCGGAAACGTCCTCGAACTTGTACTTTGTATCCACATAATCTTGAGGATTGAGCGCAAGATAAAGTCTGAGCGTCTTACCTCTGATTGCCATACGAGCAACGCAAACTCTGCCAAAACGGAAACTCTCGCGTTTTTTGCTCATTCTGTCGTGAATCTTTCTGTGAGCAAGCAATTCATTCTTCAAATGAGAATAATACTCTTTGACTGTCTCATCCGACTGAATAAGTTTTGCCTTAAAGGTCTTTTGAGCGAAGTCAAATCCATTGCCCTCCGGCACTTTACCTTTTACGCGTCTTTGAATGATAAGTCTTCTTTCGATAAGCGGCGGAGTCTCTTCGTAAGGATACATAGAAGTGTAATCAACAGGATCGATTTCTTGCTTCTCCACTCCGAATTTTGCCATTACTTCGGCAATGAGATCCTTGGTATACTTAAGTCGACGGTCATTCTTGATCCTGTACATAAGCGGAGTATCTGCCAAAGACTTGATTTGTGACGTATCTTCTACCTTGTACTTAGTCTCCTCATAATCCTTAGCGTCAAGAGCAAGGTGCAATCTCAAAGTCTTACCTCTGATCGTCATACGGGCAATGCAAACTCTGCCAAAGTTGAAACTCTCGCGCTTTCTGCTCATTCTTGCGTGAACTTTCTTATAAGAGAGCAATTCATTCTTGATTTCTGTATAGTAATCCTTGACGTATTCGTCTGCCTGGATAAGTTTTGCTGTAAAGGTCTTCTCAAGCAAGATATACCATCCGTCGTCTTGAGGATTGAATAGGAATCTATCATCCTTTATGATATATTGAACGTCGTCTACTACCATAGTCTGTTCTCTAGGAGCAGGCGCTCTCTTAACGCGCGGCTTAGGCTCTTCTTTTACAGGCTTCTCAACAATTGGTTCTTCTTCGACGACTGGTTCTTCCTCGACGACTGGTTCTTCCTCGACGATTGGCTCTTCTTCGACGATTGGCTCTTCTTCGACGATTGGCTCTTCTTCGACGATTGGTTCCTCTTCAACGATAGGTTCTTCTTCGACTTCTTCTGCCGTAAGTTCTTCATCTGCGATTTGCTCCTCGACTTGTTCTGCAATCTCTTCTACAGGCTCTTCCTCGACAATATCTTCAACAGGTTGCGGCTCTTCTTTCGCTGTTTCTTCAACAGGCTCTTGAGCAGGCTGCTGAGCAGATTGTTCTTTTGGAGCCTTGGTTAAAGACTTAGAAAAGATAACTGCCGTGGCAAGCACAGCGGCGGCAAGCACCACTGACACGCCAATCAAAGCGTACAAAAGATATCTCAAAGACGTTGCTTGCGCAGTCGCAGACAACAACATAATTGGAGCAAAAGCAAATGCCGACCACTTGTTGTCATTTGACTCGACTGGCTCTTCTTGAGTTTCTGCCGTCTCTTGACTTTCTTCTGCGACTTGGCTTTGTTCAGCAATATCTTGAGTTTCTTCAACAACTTGCTCATCTTCGTCTTGAGAAGTCTCCTCTACGGAGTCAAGTTGAGCGCTCTCGTCACGAGTATCTTCGATTGGCGTCTCCGTCTCTTGCTCTTGAGCGGGCGTAGTCTCCTCGATTTCGCTTTCTTGAGAATTTTCCACAGACGCGTCTGCGGCAACTGCTTCTTGAGCGCTTTGGGGAGTCTCCTCAAGCGTATTTTGCGTGTCGCCGACCTTAGATTTATAATTCTTTTTCCACTTTACAAGCATAACCAATGCGAGTATTTCTGCGACAATCAACACTGCAAAGACTGCAATGCAAATGCCGAGTTTTGCTGTAAGGGTAAGTGCGCCTATCAAATTTATCATACAGCGCCTCCTTGTTGTTTTTTCTTATTAGTTAATTTTACTACTACGAGCGCGCCTGCAAGCAATACGAGTGAAACGACTGCTCCGACAATAACGATCACGATATTGAGACCGCCTTCAAGCACAACTTCAAATGTCTGACTGATTTCGTCATAGTTGTTGGTGCCTGCGACAGAAACAACTACCCAATAGGTACCCTCGCCTGCGCTGCTTATATCCGTCACTTCTTGCGTGCAAGCAGCGTCGGTGTAATACTTGACTACTACTTCGCCCCACTTAGACTGCGGTTTGTCACTATCACTCCACGGCAACTTGTCGAGAGTCTTATCCGGAGCGGTAAGAGAGATAAACTCATTCGTACCCTTTACAATCTTGTAATTTGTCGACATACTCGTCTGCTTGATAGTATCTACAACATAATTGGTATTGGTTGACTTAACTCCAGTTACGACAGCGGTATATTCGCCGACGTTGATACCGTCATTTTCGTTGCCGACAGTAATTTCGAACTCAACGACGTCGCCTTCAACAGCGCCGACAGCAACTGCGGTCGGAACTTGTTGTTCGCCGGTGTACGCAAGGTTCTTAGTCTGCTCCATCCAAGTAAAGGTGATAGCCTTCTTTGCAATTGCAAATATCTTTTTAGCATTATCTGCAATAATATAGTTGGAGTTGTCAAGCGTAGCCGAAGCCTCATAATTTTCGCCTGCGTCCTTTTTAGCGCCGGTTACTACGACTTTGCACTCGTCGTCTCCAAAGAGTTGACCTGCATCAATTATAGCCGTAGGCGCTTGCTCTGTTCCATTGTAAGTCAAAGCAGTCTCATCCCAAGTTATGCTTACGCTAGCAGGTTTGATTTCAAAATTATACGTGTTATTCTTAACGACGTAGTTTTTGTTGACGGCTTCAGCCGTAGCGGTATGAGAACCTGCATTGATATAATCTTTAGCAACGATGATAATATCGCAACTATCATTAGACACCAACTGATTTGCTTTAATAGTCGGCGTATCGAGGACGTGGGCTTCTCCGTTGTACGTAAAGTCACTTGCGATCCAATCTACTTCAATAGCCTTAGGCGCAATCTTCCAATCAAGCGTAGCGGCTTTGCCAAGCGTGTAGTTATTGTTGGTCAAACCTGCGGCAATTGCCGTATAATTGCCGGCATTAACACCGCTGTTGCCTTGATAGTTGCCTACTTCGACGCTATCACCGCTGAGTTCTCCTTTAACAGTAGCCGTAACGCTATGACTGTTGCCGTCGTACTCAAACGCGTCGGTATAATTCCACGTCACAGTCAATTCTCTTGCAGTGACTTTGTAAGCGTCAACTGCGCCTACGAGTCTAACAGTATACAAATTGTTGTACTCCGGCAACAACTGAGCCTCAATATTGTAAGATCCTGCGTTGACCTTACCGCTTGCGTCAACCTTAAGCGTGAGTATCGTCTTGATATCTACTTCGATTGAAGACGCATCGCTATCCAAAGCAGCCTTTGTCATCTCAAACAACTTATCCGAAGAGAGTAAGTCGTCTCCGTATACGCTGGTTGCGCCCTCGGAAATATTGATAACAACGCTTGCCGGACGAACCTCAACGGTTATCGTACCGTCTTGGGTGATGTGGTTGGCAAGTTCTACCCTATAATCTATATCAACACCTGCGTTGCCTGTCACGCCTTCAACTGTAGGTATGACGCTGGTGTATTGCCCATCGGCTTGCTTATAAGTAATTTTTGCATCATTCCAATCACCTACGACTGTGTAAGCATTTTCGCTCGCCAAAATTTCCTTCACATTGACGCTGTATGCTTTGCCATTGTAATCTACCGAATGGTGCGCCAAGTTAATATCAATGCTAGCGCCGGTAACTTCAAAGATTGCATATTCTTCGTCGCTTCCCTCGCCCTTGAACGTAACTTCATAGTTAGGAGACGTATTTGTGCCGACGATATGATATTCACCCACGTTGTAATACGTTTTGTCAGTCGTAGCAACGACAGTCAATTCAATAGGTTGACCGACAAATTCTACGTCGCTTTGATATTCTATATGATTTTTCCACTCGCCGACTTTTGTTGCATCAGTGCCGTAAGTGAAAGATTGATTTTTGATCGTTACGGTTGCTTTCTTCGCAACGATTTCAAAATTGAACGTATCGTTGGTGAAGTAATAGTTGCCCAACTCTGCATAAAGCGCAAACGATGGTTCTACCTCAACTTTTTCCGTATACAAGCCTACGTTGATAGCAATTGCTCTTTCCTTGTCAGAGTAACTTCCTCTTGCAAGGCTCGTCGTCGTAACGCTCGTCTTAGAGGTCTCGCCAGCAAGTTTGATATACGCCTTGATGTCAGGAGCGCTGTTGGAGTACTCAAACTTGTGAGCATCACTATCAATTGCGCCATTGAATTCCCATTCAACTACTGCTTCTCTCTTTATGATTTCATAAGCCTCGGCGTTACACTTTGCCTCTGCTCCCGGCGCTTGATAGTAATCAATAATATACTTAGTATCCTCAAGCGTATCATTGTCGCAGTGATATACTCTATAAGTACCGATAGGATTCTTACCTACAGCAAGCGCGTCGCCGTTGCCTTGTCCCTTTTGAATTACTTTGAATACAAAGTCGTCCTCAAGACCTGCCACAGTTATTTCGTTGCCATTTGCGTCATAAGCCTTGATTTCTATCTGACAATGTTTCTTAAGCCAATCGCTGAAATTATCTACTTCACCGTCTTGCTCAAACAACTCAGCCTCGGTGTCGCCGTAAGTCTTGGTAGTAGACTTCATATTGATAACTACGTGCGCTCTCTCGACGATAAAACTTACCGTAAATACCGCTATTTCGTGGTTTGGAGCGTCTACCTTGATGTCGACAGAGTATGTTCCTCTTAACGCAGATTGTATTGCGTAATCTGCGCTGTATTTACTATCGTCATCTGTATGCAATTTATATTCTACATTTACTTCATTATTGAGTTTAGCGCCGTCGCCTGCCAACGAAATGTTGTTCAATACGTTCTTAGGAGCAACTTTGATATCTCCGCCGTTGTAGATTGCGGAATCAATTTGCTGTTGACCGTATGACACGGCGGTGGACTTCTTGACAGTCAAAACGCCTGCTTTTGTATAATCTATCTCGTAGTTGTCATTGATACCTTCTACCTCAATATCATAATCTTTTGCCGAAAGATATATAAGTCCATCAGCCAAAGTATATGCGCCTATCTTAAATCTAAAGATATTAGAGCCAGCCTCGCCATAAGCAAAACTATTATAAGCGCTGCTTGAAGCAATACTGTAGAAGGTCTGACCTTCAATTGCTCTATTGAGGAAGTCGTTGATTCCATCACGAGTAGCGTTTTCCGACAGTCCGTATACAAGTTCACGGTCTGCCAAATCAAGAGTGATAGATCTTGGAGTAACCTTAAAGATTGTTTCAAGCGGGCTCTTTGGAAGTTGGTAATCGTTGTGAGATACGCTTTCAACAACTGCTTTATAAGTGCCGACTTCTTTTACGTGTCCGTTGACTTTTTGCCAAGAATTATCTCCCATCTGCATATAGAAGCCTATCGTCACGTCTACCTTATCGGTACCGTAAATATTAGTAAGTTCATAGGTATGGCTGTTAGAAAGAGTTCCTTCACTGCTGTGCTCGCCGTATACCTCGTCCATAACGCCGTCTTTGCCCCATTTGATACCTATATATCTCTTGCCTACGGTGTAAGCATTGATATTAGAGGTATGAATGTCACCGTCATTCTTCGGCAAGAAACGGAAGTTTTGATATTCAAAGCCTTCTTTAACCTCGATATATATCGAATAGTCACCGTAAGAAAGGTTGTCTTTCATCTTGTCAGCGGTATTACCCACGCCTACGAAGAACGTCACGTTGCCGTCTGCAACAAATTGCTTGAGATCAGCAAGAGCGGCTTCAAGGTCTTTGTAATGTCCCGGAGTGTCAGATGCCGGTATACCTTCAATTTTTGAGAACGTCAATTCGTCAACCAATCTCTGCGAAGAGTGAGTAGTCTCGCCATATTCGGCATTTTTAATACCCTCACTGATTATGATAGATATCCAATTTGTCAAAATATTGACTTCTACCTTTACTGTAAGCGTATTATAGTTGCTGTTGCCCTTAGCATTTTGATGTTTGATTTCTACCCATACGTAGTATCTGCCGACATCCGTTGGCGATTTGGTCTGTTCTACAAAATTCGTAACATCTTTAAATTCAACGTCTTGAGTGCCGTCATTCTTATAAAGGTCACTCATACGGACAGTAAATTCGCCTATCGGAGTACCGTAACTTGTAGATATTCTCTCTTTGATTTGCCCAGTCGTAACAAACTGTTGTTCATTTGCATTATCAGCATCTATATTGAACTGTCTGCCCATATAGTGAATATCTACAGGGGTGATCTCAAATATAGCCTTCATATTTTCAGGGGCGCCTTGGGTCACAACTACAACGTCGTAATTGTCAGTAATAGCGCCAGTGGCGTCTGCAATCGGCTCTACTGTGATGGAGTGCTTACCTACGTCTACGAGCGGCTCGCCTTCGGCGCGTCTAGCGTCGGACGTAAGGCAATAACTTGAATAATGGTCGCCAACAAAGTGAGCGGTAGCGTCAGTATTTGCATAAGCCCACATCGCATTTGCGCTGGTAGGCGATACCAATGCTCTACCCAAAGGCACGGTATAAGCGTTGCCGTAAGTAGCCGTCTGATTTTGAACGTAGATCTCTACTCTTCTAGCAACTACCTCAAATTCAGCGCTTGGATTTACAAGCGTATAATTTGCCGCATTTTGCGGATTCGTCAAAGACGTAGTGGCTGTATAAGTGCCCTTAACAGAGCCTGTGAGCGTAATAGGAGACAACGAAATCGTATCGCGATTGCTATCGTCAATGACGACGACATTTTCTGCTCCGCTTTCCAATTTGTCAGGCGCAACAGGTCTTACGACAGGCGCAGAGCCGTCGTAAGTATACTTAAATCCGTCCTCCGACCAATTCTCGCCGGTTTGCTTCCAATCTATAAATAATTGCTTAGGCGTGATTGAATAGACATATACGTTGACAGATTCTCTCACGTAATCAATAATATAATTTTCGCGATATGATTCGTCTGTAAATGAGTAAGTCACACTGTAATCACCCACGTTTGCTCTACGGTCAGTGACACCATACAGCACAAACTCAATTTCATTTGAGAAGTCAAATTCTTTTGTGGCGCCATCCCAAGTAAAGGTGATACCGAGATTTTCGATAAGCCATTCAGAAGAAGGCAATTCGTCGCCGTATGTCGCGCTGACCTTATTCTTTACGTCAACTGTGATATGAGCCTTGGTGATTTGCGCAGTGAAATGACCGTCATTTTCTTGGTGATTGTCAGCAGTAACCTTGTACCATACTTCCATCGAACCGAAATTCTTCATCGTCAAAGGCGTCTCGGTATAAACACCGTCTTGCTTGTCACTGTACAAAATCTTGACGCTATCTCTATGTGTTGCCTCATACCCGCGAAGTTTAACGACGGTATTGTTGTTGGGCATTACGAGTGATTGCTCTGCTCCGTTATAAACTTTGCTTGCAATAGTCTGCAAATCCAAGTCAATCGGGGCAGGCGTTACGTAGAATTTTGCACCCTTGCTATCGTCTGTGAGAATATAGTTCTTGTTGATACAGGTCAGCGTAAGGTCATAACCTGATTCGTTTACTTTATAGTATTTCTCCGCATCGTCTTGCGAAGTATAATCATCGTCTGTAATAGCAAGACCAATCTCAAATACGATTGGAGCAGCATCTATGAGCGCATTGCCGCTAGCGACAGAAGACACTGTATAAACTGCATTGTTGAGATTTGCAGGGAAAAGATTTTCGATATAGTTCTTCCATACGTTTGGAGCCGTCGTCTCTTTTGCATATTCTCTTTCACGGTCTTTCAATACAACCGTGATAGGACGTTGCAAAATATCAAACTTTTGCGTAGTCTCGCACTTTGAGTCCACCATATAATTGGGATTAGTACAGGTAACTTTTACTTCGTACTTACCTGCATAGATAGCCTCGTGCCCCACAAGCGGAACAGTCGTGCCATCGGGATGCTGTCCTTGACCTACAATGTCCAAAGATAGAGACGTCGAAGAATTACCAACGAAATTATCCGTGCCTACAATCACTGCTTGAGGTCTCTTATTGCCGGAGCCGTTGTAATACATTTCACTCTCTGCATTATGATTCCACTGAATCGTAACAGGTCTGGGATTGACGTGATAAGAATTGCGGTTGGAATTGTCGGCAACGGTGACAGTCTCGATATTTTCAGCATAAGGATTGCCCTCTTTCATAGCATAATTGACGGTATAATTGCTGTCTCTAACTATGACAAATCCGTCGCTGTCTATAAAGCCTGTCGGTATCTCAACTGTGAAATTGAAGATAGCATTGAGATAATTCTTTGCGTCTTCACCCCAAGTCGTAGCATTGAAAATCTTGGTTTTTGTCAACATATTGTCGACAATTTGCGAAGAAGTCAATACCGTATCGCCATAAGTGTGATTATAGACGTCGAATTGCAACGTTATCGTCGCCTTTGTAATCTCAACGACAAAACTCGATATGTAATCCTTGTGATTTGGCGCGCTAATCTTGTAGTATACCGTATACTCACCCACGTTTTTGTCTACAGACACGGTGTCAGATGCGCCTGTCCAATCTATTGTAGAAATCTCCTTTCCCGCTTGATCTACGACGAGGTAAATGCTCTTTTTATTTTCATTCGGTAAATAGAAATTCGTGAAATTGGAATCATTGAACACTCCCGTCGTACTTGCCGACGTAAGAGTGATGGCGTAATTCTCATTCTTAAATTGCTGAACTACTTTTTGTAGCCCGCTGACTTGGAATTCTGCCGGATTGACAGTAAATGAACCAATACTCTTATACCCATTGTTCTTCGTATCTTTCCAACGGAATTTCAATGTAACTTCTTGATTTGTTCCGGCATTGAGCGTAACTGAAGATTTCGGAGCCACTTTGAGATTATACGTTTTTGGCTGATTATTGTCAGCGTTTTTGATTTCCGTTCCGGAAGTAGTGCCGTTTACGTCAAGATCATAGAATCTACTGTCGTATCTAGTCCAATACTTGCTTATATCTACAGTATTGCCATTATAATAATCTTGAAGTGTTTGCGTACTGAAATTTTCAAGTTCAAATACATAATTATTAAGCCCAGAAGTGTACTCGTTGATTGTCTTTTGATCAACCTCTCTTGTAATAAGGCAAGTTCTCGCATTATCATAATAGGTTTTTGCAGCATTGTAAGCAGCATCGCTACCGGTGATTTTATTTAGAATTGACTTATTGCTTGCAGTCAACACCTTGTTATTGAAGTTGGTAAGAGCAGTATTTAATGCCGACTTGTCGTAAATATGTATATTGATCCTTAAATTACTAGCATAACTTGTACTTGTAAAATTTGATAAACCAATTGATGACATATTGCTGTAAAACTGTCCGCTACCTCCGGAAAATTCAG
Organism: Clostridia bacterium; assembly: GCA_029060025.1. Classification (GTDB taxonomy): domain Bacteria; phylum Bacillota; class Clostridia; order Christensenellales; family UBA3700; genus RACS-045. Next base: position 28,093 of record JAIDUV010000039.1, read on the forward strand.
TCTTTACAGTCGAGTCTATATCACGCCATTTTGTTCCGCTACCAAAGGAATATCCATACCATCTAAGATATCCTATTGGATAGCCTTTATTAAATTCAAACGTAGCATTATTAACATTGCTGTCTCCTACAACAGCGTTATTTCCAATATAGTTTTTGCTTGTATCTTTAATAGAACCACTGAGGATATTCTTTACTACAACATTTGCACCTTTGTTAGCCTGAATTTCAACACCAGAGTTACTTATATCGTTTTTTCCCCATAACTCGGTTCCACCGCCGCCTACTATTGTATCGCCATTTCCTGACGTAAGTAGAGATCTGCTAAATGAATAATTATTAAATACGCTATTCATAGCATTTGCATTTCCGGTAGGTGTAGTTGCGCCAGGAGCATAATATCCCATAACGCTATCATATACTACTGTGCTGGCTTTATCGCCGCTACCAGGATTAGACCAGGTATTATAGGCAATATAATATCCTGAATTAGTCAGGCTCTCTGTCTTATCTAAATATATGGTATTTGGATAAAGCACTCTTATATCGCCGTTATCTGAGCCACTTGCCATACTTACGTAAACCATAGACGCAGTACTGTTATTATATACTGGCGCATTCATTCCATAAGCAGCCGTATTAGTGGGCACAACGTCTCCCCCCCCCCTATAAAGATTAGGGACGGTCAAAATACACGCCGTTGCAACCACCGCAACAATCATAACGGACAACGTAATAATTGCCGCAAGTTTGCGTTTTTTGCTTAAATTCATAGTTTTCCCTCCTGCGCTCTCCGCGCGCTCTTAATATATAAATGTTAAAAAAATTTTAATATACCAAAGTTAGTTTATCACTCATAATATATGCTTGTCAATAAATTATTTCATATTATTGTGGCAAAATATGCCAATTTGTCCAAAAATACACAAATGTTTGATATTTTTTTAACGATTGAGATTTCTCCACTTCACTGCGTTTCGGTCGAAATGACATAAAATATATTGTCATTGACATAATATTATATCAATTTATTTCAAAAGCGTTTGTGGGGGCTTGGGGGGAATCGCAACCCCCCAACTCTTTTGTTTCTTTTCTTGGCAAGAAAAGAAAGTAGACTGTCATAGTTATTCCAGAAAAATTGTTTCATTTAGCATTATTCTTCTTGATATCTCAAGTCTAATATAATATAATTCTTATAATAGGGCGTAAGTTTACTGGTAGTTTAGTAGCGATTTCCTGGCTGCGTTCCGGCCACGGTCTTGACTCCACTTACGTGTCATACCTGGACGCTGCCGGTGCACACACTTCTACGACTGTCCCCTCTACGACTGATTCTGCCGTCAGCGGCGTGCTTGGCGGCTCGTTAGCGGTTCGGCCTGCGCTTCACTCACTTGCCAAATGCAGCAAGTTTCCCGCTTCCGACTTATCCAAGGATCGTCGGACCGACGTGTTGAGTATGAAGGGGCTTGCATCCTGCCGTAGTCCCCTGCGGCGAATTTCGTCCGACTGTATTGCGACGGCTATCTTGCTTTTGCAGTATTCGCCTTACGGCAGTCGGACTTTACACCGACCAAGCGAAAATTTCGCAAGGCTCCATTTTGTCGGTACTTATAAAACGGATTAAGATTTCTCCACTTCACTGCGTTTCGGTCGAAATGACATAATTATTTCTGCTATCTTTTCCGCAAAAATTCTACTTCCCTTGGCATTGGGGTGAACGCCGTCGGCAAAAAGTTCTTTTTTGTCTGCAAAGTATTTATTCAGTATATCTATACATTCTACGCCTGTCGTCTCAGCAACGTATCTAACACAAGGACATACCTCGTCTTCAATTACGTCTTTTCGCAATTTATACAACACTTTATTTCCCAATTCAAACACCGGCGTAGGAACTATAGCATACACTTTGGGAGAAGACTTAAGAGATAAATAACTTTTTATAATCTCGGCGTAATCAACGAGAAATACAGATTTGTCCCAATTATTCTCTTTGGAATCGTTTGTACCAAGCAAAAGCACCACTACGTTGGGCTCAAAATCTAAACTTTGTCTATATACCTTTTCGTTGACAAGAGGATAATCTGCGCTTTTGATAGCAGTCCTGTTGGTGTAACCAAAATTGTTGACGCAATAATTTTCACCCAACAAGTTGCCAAGAAGAGTTGGATAGTTGTTTTTTCTCCAATTGCCGACCATACAGCCATAAGTAATGCTGTCTCCGACACAAGCCACTCTGATTTGATTATCTTTTGCCCTTTTATTCGGATGATAAAAACTCAACAGTCCAAAATGATATAATATCAATATTATTATGCCGACGCACGCCAA
>JAIDUV010000004.1 GCA_029060025.1 Clostridia bacterium
ATATCAAAGAAAATTTGGCAAAATTTTGAATACTAAATACAAAAAATACCGCAAAACGCGGTATTTTTATAGTTTTTAATCTCAATGTTTTAATTTTATTTTAATTTTTCTTATACTTTTTGACAAAATCCTCTATTTTGTCCATTGCTTTCTTAAGACTACTCAAAGAATACGCATAACTTATTCTCACAAAATCATTGCCGCTTTCGCCGAAAGCGCTACCCGGCACAACGGCTACTTTATTCTCTTGCAAAAGTTTGTTGGCAAACTGCTCGCCGTCCATTCCCATACACTTGACGCAAGGAAAAACGTAAAACGCGCCCTTTGGCTCAAAGCAAGTCAATCCCATAGCGTTGAGACGCTTTACTAAAAACCGTCTGCGCATATCGTATTCGTCTACCATTGCCTTAATTTCTGCAAAGCCGTCTTCAAATCCGCCCTTCAACGCTGCAAGCGCGGCGTATTGGGAATTGGTCGAAGCGCACATAATTATGTATTGATGTATCTTGAGCATTTGTTTGAATATCTCATTGGGAGCGCAAGCGTAGCCTACTCTCCATCCTGTCATAGCAAAAGCCTTGCTGAAGCCGTTGATAAGCACGGTGCGTTCTTTCATTCCGTCGATTTCGGCAAAGCAAGTATGACGGGCGCCGCCATAAGTCATTTCGCAATATATCTCGTCACTGAGCACCAGTATATCGTGCTTTTTTACTACTGCTGCTATTTCTTCAAGGCTTTCTCTAGGCATAATTGCGCCGGTGGGATTGTTGGGGTACGGCAAAATAAGCGCCTTGGTCTTGGGAGTGATAGCCGCCTCAAGATTTTTTGCAGTCAATCTAAATTCGTCTTCGACGTAACATTTAGCCGGCACGGCTTTGCCGCCGCACATAGCCACGCTTGGACAATAAGATACGTAACTCGGCTCTGGCACTATCACTTCGTCACCGTCGTTGAGTATTGCTCTCAAGGCAAGATAGATGGCTTCGCTTGCGCCAACCGTAATGAATATCTCTTTTTCGGCATCGTACTCGACGTCAAATCTAGTCTTGATATACTTTGCAATCTGCTCCCTAAGCGCAGGAAGTCCGCTATTGCTGGTATACTGCGTCATTCCCTTTTGAATACTCTTGATACCCGCTTCGCTTGCGCACCAAGGCGTGTTGAAGTCAGGCTCGCCAACGCCCAAAGAAATGACTTCCTTGTCCTTGTCTGCCACGTCAAAAAACTTTCTTATTCCCGACGGCGGAATTTCCATTACCGTCTTGCTCAAATATTTTTGGTAATTCATAGTATCACTTGTCTTTTTTGTTCGCTGTCCCCATCGTCCAAAATCACGCCTTCAGTCTTATACTTCTTGAGTATGAAATGCGTGGCTGTGGAGACGATGTCTCTCATTGTTGAGAGTTTTTCAGATACAAATCTCGAAACCTCTCTCAAATTCTTACCTTCTACGGTTATGCACAAGTCGTACGAGCCGCTCATAAGATATACCGCCTTTACTTCTTCAAATTGATATATCGCTCGGGCAATGGCGTCAAAGCCGCTGCTCATTTGCGGTGTGACTTTGACCTCAATAAGCGCAGTCACTATGTCTTCGCTTAATTTCTCGGTATTACAAAGCGCGGCGTACTTGGCAATTACTCCGCTCTCTTCCATTGACTTTATTCTCTTTTGCACGTCTTTAGCGTCAAGTCCGACTATGTCCGCCACCTGCTCTGCTGTAAATCTGCTGTCGTCTTGCAATACTTTAAGTATTTTGATATCAAAATTATCCATTGTTTTTTACTCCGTAAGTTCAAGATATTCTTCGTATGTAGTAAGTTTGTCAAATGTCTTTGTGCCGTTGATCTCGATTATTCTGTTGGCAACGGTCTGCATAAGTTCTTGGTCGTGCGACGCAAACATCATTCCGCCTTTAAAATTGATCATTCCCTTGTTGAGCGCCGTGATTGCTTCAAGGTCAAGATGGTTGGTAGGTTCGTCGAGTATGACGAAGTTGCCGCCCTGCAACATTGCTCTTGCCATCATACACCTTACCTTTTCTCCTCCGCTCAACACACAAGCCTTTTTCTTTGCTTCGTCTCCCGAGAACAACATTCGTCCCAGCCAGCCTCTCAAATAACTCTCGGTATGGTCTTTGACTGCGTATTGGTTTATCCATTCTACCAAAGAAAGTTGAACGCCGTCAAAGAAATTGTCAAAGTTTTGCGGAACGTAACTCAAATTGATAGTCTTTCCCCACTTAAAAGTACCGCTGTCGGCTTTCTCTATACCCATAAGTATGTCAAAAAGCATCGACACGTTAATAGACTTGTCGGATAAAAACGCAACTTTTTCACCCTTTTGCAACGTAAAAGATACGTCTTCAAAGAAGCCTTTCTTCGTCAACCCCTCGACAGTGAGTATATCCTTGCCGAGTTCTTGCTCAAACTCAAAGTTGATATACGGATATTTACGCATTGACGGCTTTATGTCTTCAAGCGTAAGTTTTTCAAGTTCTTTCTTTCTTGAAGTAGCCTGTCGGGATTTGCTGGCGTTGGCGGAAAACCTCGCGATAAATTCTTGCAATTCCTTGGCTCTTGCCTCTGCCTTTTTGTTGGCTTCTCTAGCCTGCTTTGCAAGCAATTGGTTGGTCTCATACCAAAAATCGTAGTTACCCACGTACATATTGATATGACCGTAATCCACGTCGCAAATGTGCGTGCACACCTTGTTGAGGAAGTGACGGTTGTGGGAGACGATAATTATCGTATTCTTAAAGTCAAGCAAGAAATTCTCCAGCCACATTATCGACTTGGCGTCAAGATTATTGGTAGGCTCGTCGAGTATGAGAATATCGGGATTGCCGAAAAGCGCCTGCGCAAGCAAAATCTTGACCTTTTGCTTACCGTCAAGTTCGCCCATAAGTTTGTCGTGAAATTCCTCGCCGAATTTAAGTTCGTTGAGAAGTGAAGCCGCCTCGCTCTCTGCTTCCCAACCGCCGAGTTCAGCAAACTCCGTCTCAAGTTCTGACGCAAGTATTCCGTCCTCTTCGCTGAAGTCCTCTTTGCAATACAACGCGTCCTTTTGATCCATTATATCAACAAGACGCTTGTGTCCCATAAGCACTGTACGCATTACCGTACAATCGTCAAAGTCGTTTTGATTTTGATTAAGTACGCTTATTCTTTGGTTTTTGCCGACGCTTACGCTACCTCTCGTAGGCTCCAACGCTCCCGACAAAATCTTCAAAAAGGTCGACTTACCAGCGCCGTTTGCGCCGATAATGCCGTAACAGTTGTTGTCGGTAAATTTGAGGTTGACGTCCTCAAAGAGTTTTCTTCCGCCAAATTGCAAAAACACGTCGTTTACTTGTAACATTCTCTCTCCTATTATTTTACTCGGTTTCTCACGTAAAAAGTCTTATCTTAGCAATTCTTTGCCCGCCTTTTTCGCTTATCAACGAGTATATGTAATTATGCTTTATTTTCTTATTTGTTTTATCAAAATAAAAATCGTCATTTCGACCGCAGTGGAAAAATCTCAAAACGCTTTGATTACACACCGGTAGTCCATACGTCTAGATTGCTTTATTCACAGTGCCGCCCAAATCTATTCTTGCGCCGTAAGCGTATAAATAATAACTTGCGACTCTGTTGTCTTCCACCTCATACAGCAAGTCAAACCTCTCGATTCTACCCTTTTTGAACATTTCCCCTTCGTAAGCAATGATATCAAACGTAATATTGCCGCTCAAGATTTCTTGCCGTCCTTCTGCCGTAAGATTTTTGCCGTCTTTAATCTCGAATTTATTACTTGCCACGTTGATATTTTTATTGGCTTTTAACTCGACTGATACCAATAAAAAGCACTTCCCTGCCTCTGCCGTCAATCCTCCGACACTCTGCAATTTTTGCATATCTTTTACGCATACGTCGGCTTGAGAAGTAGACACCGTCTGACCTATTGCTCCCGTCTTGATCTTGCTGTCGGCGTCATTCTTCTGCACAAAGTATATCACGAGAATAATCGCAACAACGATCGCCAGCGTCACGACGACAAGTCCTATATTGCGTTTTGCTTTGACTCCGAGTTTCATACTCTCTCCAATATCCTGTCTGTAATGGCTTGACACTTGGAATATATTTTATCTACGTCCTCGCCGACAAAATATTCACCCTTTTCATACTTGATTATGCCGTTGACGACAGTCATAAGCACGTTGGTTTTGCTGCCTGCGTATACAATATTTTTAAGTACATTGTTGATAGGCTGCATATTGGGTTGATGCAAATCTATCATTACAAAGTCCGCGCGCTTGTCTATTTCAATCGTATCGAGATTGTCAAGTCCCATTGCCCTTGCGCCGTATACCGTAGCCATCTTCAGCACTTCTTCTCCGTCGACAGCCGTCGGGTCGGCAAGCGTTGCTTTTTGCAGACCTGTCGCAAGGAACATCTCTCTAAACATATCAAGACAATTGTTGCTTGCCGCGCCATCGGTACCAAGCGCAACGTTGAGCCCGCTGTCTTTGAGTTTTTTAAGCGGAGCAATACCGCTTGCAAGTTTGAGATTGCTTGCAGGACAACTCACCGCGCTAACACCGCGTTCTTTCAACGCCTTTATATCACCGTCGGTCGGATGTACGAAATGATAAGCAATTCCGCCAAAGTCAAACAAGCCTTGCTCGGCAAGATATACTCCCGGGGTCTTTCCGTGTCGCTCAATACAACCGTCGACTTCGCTCTTCGTCTCGCTCAAATGAGTATATACCGGCATTTTATTTGCCGCCGCAAATTCCGCCAAAGCCTTTATGCTCTCTTCGCTGTTTGTATACTCTGCGTGCAGACCCAGTCTATAATTTATAAGTTCGCCTTTGCTTCCGAAAGTAGCGATGTCATTTTGCAAAAGTTTGTCCAATCCATTTAGATTGTTTGCCGTCACGCCCTCGAGTATTACGTTGCGAAAACCGCTGTCTACGCACGCATCAGCAATGCTCTCCAAGTGAAAGTACATATCGCTAGCCACGCTAATTCCGCTTGAGAGATATTCCAGTATTGCAAGCCTCGTGAGCCAATAACAATCGTCGGGCGTAAGTTTTTCCTCTCTGGGAAAAACCTGCTTAAACAGCCAATCTCCCAAAGCCATATCGTCGGCTTGAGAACGCAAAAATACCATTGGCGAGTGCGCGTGAGCATTCTTGAATGCAGGGATAATGAGATTACCTTTTGCATCTATCTCCCTATCCCACGGCAACAATATCAATGGCGAAACTTCGCCGACGTAACGTATTCTGCCGTCTTCCGTCCACATCTCGCCGCCGTCGATATATCTCTCGCCAGTCCATATTCTCGCATTGTAGATTCTCAACATCATAAGATCACAACTCTCCCATTTTACCGATACTCTCAAAAATCAAAGTCTTGATTTTGTCACCCGATATTCTGAACGCGTCTTCTTCCACCACGTTGTCAAGGCTCTCTTCCGTCACTCCGCAAGCGGGATTGACTACGCACGTCATACCCACGACTTTGAGCCCGATATGTCTTGCGGCAATCACTTCAATTGCAGTGGACATTCCCACGACGTCTGCGCCGAGAATCTTTGCCATTCTCACTTCGCTTGCAGTCTCAAAGTTGGGACCTTGCATTTGAATATATACGCCTTTTTTGAGGTCTATATTATGCGTTTTTGCCACGCCGTCCACTATTGCGCCCAACTCTTCGTCGTAAGGTCTCGTCATATCGGGAAATCTCACGCCAAGTTCGTCAATATTCTTGCCACGAAGCGGCGAAGGTATCATAGATATATGATCAGTGATACGCATAAGCGTACCTTTCTCTGGATAAGTAATTCCGCCTGATACGTTGGTTGCAAAGAATACCTTTGCGCCCATAAGCGCAATAAGTCGCACCGGCAATACGCATTGCTGCGGAGCATATCCCTCGTAATAGTGCAGTCTGCCTTGCATTACCGCGACAGGTACGCCGCCAATATAGCCAAACAGAAATCTGCCTTTATGTCCCTTGACAGTACTGACTGGCATACCCTCTATATCTCCGTAATTGACGACTTTTTCCACTTGCATATTCTCGACAATATTCCCAAGCCCACTGCCCAAAGTCAGCAAAACTTTGGGATTGAAGTCGACTTGCGATTTAAGAGACGCGTACGCCCTTTTGAGAATATCCTGCGTATCTTCCATTATTTAAATACCGCTCTTGATCCGGGTTTGACAAGGTCGATCTTGCCTTCTTTACAAAGCGGACATTCGTCAGGCTCGTAAGACACGACTTCCATACTGATGAGGTTGACGTATTTGACGCCAAAATCCACGTTGCCGTTGCTTCTATCCACGAGAGACGCAACCGCTACGACTTCCGCGCCCATACTCTGCACAAGGCGCACTACTTCTTTGACAGATCCGCCTGTCGTAACTACGTCCTCGACTACGACGACTTTTGTACCCTTTTCGATTGCAAAACCTCTTCTCAACGTCATTTCGCCGTTTTCTCTCTCTGCGAATATATTAGGCACGCCGAGTTGTCTTGCCACTTCGTATCCCATAAGTATTCCGCCGATTGCAGGAGATACGACGAGGTCGATTTTTTCGCCTGCGAGTTTTTCCGCCAACGCTTTGCATACAATTTCGCTTTGCTTGGTGTCAATGAAGAGTTTTGCGCTCTGCATATAAGTATCGCTATGTCTGCCCGACGTGAGTTTGAAGTGTCCTTTGAGAATGGCTCCGGTCTTTCTGTAGCAGTCAAGCGCTTGTTCCTGTGTCAACATTTTTATGTACCTCTCTTTGTTTGTTACTTTTGTTATTGATTTATATGATTTAGATATTTCAACTTCACTTAGTTTTGCTCAATATGACGCGTTTAGATATATCTCGCTTTAAACGCGTCATTTGGTGATACTAAATTCTTTATTGCTTCTTACTTATTCAATATCAGCGTACCCACAAGGTCGTTGATATCCATATTGTTTTGTTCGACGTAATTTGCAAGGTCTCTTGCAATATCTCTTGCGCCGTAAGGATTGTTGAAATTATAAGTTCCCACCTGCACGGCTCTAGCGCCGCAAATCATAAATTCAAGCACATCTGTATAACTCGTGATGCCGCCCAAACCTATGATAGGTATCTTGACTGCGTTGTAGCAATCCCAAACCATCTTGAGCGCAACAGGCTTTACGCAAGGTCCGCTCATACCGCCGTTGTTGTTGAAAAGTATTGGCTTGCGCGTCTTATAATTGACTGCCATACCCGACAAGGTGTTGATAAGGGATATTGCATCGGCTCCGCCAGCCTCTGCCGCTCTTGCATTGTCGGCAATGCAAGCAACGTTGGGCGAAAGTTTGGTAATCACAGGCTTTTTGGGGCAAGCCTTTTTGACTGCGCTAGTCACTCTCTCAACGCTCTCGGGCAACACTCCAAAAGCCATACCGCCCTCTTTTACGTTGGGACAGGAAATGTTGAGTTCTACCATATCCGATTTGCTGTCGTTTATCTTTTCGGCAATGGCTATATAATCTTCAAGCGTGCTTCCTGCGACATTGGCAATGACGACCAAATCTCGCTTTGAAAGATATATATCGTCCTTTTGCAAAAAGTGATCTACGCCTGGATTTTGCAATCCCACGCTGTTGAGCATTCCGCCGTAACTCTCGGCTATTCTCGGAGCAGGATTGCCAAGTTTAGGTCTTATCGTCAAGCCCTTGGTGCATATTCCGCCAAGTTCTTCTATGTTGTAAAATCTGTCGTATTCTCTGCCAAAACCAAACGTACCGCTTGCGGTAATTATAGGATTTTTGAACTCAACGCCTGCAATATTGACCTTTAGATTACTCATAACACCACCTCGTCCAACTTCATCACAGGTCCTTCTATGCAGACTCTGACGTAATTTTCTTCTTCGCCCTTTCTCTTGACTTTGCAATTGCATACGAG
>JAIDUV010000040.1 GCA_029060025.1 Clostridia bacterium
ATCACAGGTCCTTCTATGCAGACTCTGACGTAATTTTCTTCTTCGCCCTTTCTCTTGACTTTGCAATTGCATACGAGACAAGCGCCGATACCGCAACCCATTCTTGCTTCCAAAGATACTATTATTGGCACATCAAAAGGCTCAAGGGCTTTTTTCAATGCCTTGAACATAACCTCCGGACCGCAACAGAATACTACGTCGGGCTTTAGCCTCTCCATATCTTGAGCAAGCACGTTGGTAATAAAACCTTTTTTGCCGTAACTGCCATCGTCGGTAGCAACAGTCAATTGCTTCGACACCTTTGCCATTTCCTTTTCAAGGACAACTCTGTCTTTGTTGGCAAAGCCGAGATAGGTGTAATACTCAAGGTCGGGATTGCTTGTGGGTATTGCAGGCAAAACTGCGCTACCCATACCTCCGCCAAGCAATACGACTTTCTTGACGTTCTTATCCGGCGCAAAGCCGTTGCCGAGCGGCAACATTACGTCAACTTTTTCGCCTATAGCGTAAGTTGACAAAACTCTTGTTCCGTCGCCCACGACTGCGTAGCAAAGCGTAACCGTCTTTGCGCTCATATCGTAATCGCAAATGCAAAATGGTCTGCGCAAAATATGCGACTTGTCGTTGAGTTTGACGTGCGCAAACTGTCCGCCCTTGATATCTTCGGGCAAATCGTCAAATTTCAAAACCATTTTAAAAATGTCTTTTGCGACTTCTTGATTGAGAGTAATTACTCCTGTCCTGTCCTTTAAACTTGCCATTGTTTCACTCGCTTATTTGATACATCTAGTGATGTCTTTTTGCATATCAAGCGTGGCTTTCAAAGCCGCCTGCTTGTAATCAAGTCCTCTGTATGCGTCCTTTTTGTAAGCGCACAAAATACCTCTTGAGGAGTTGACGATACCGCCTATTCCATTCTCAAAGCATACCGCAAGGTCTTCTGCCTTTCCGCCTTGAGCGCCGTAACCGGGTATCAAGAAAAAGGTATTGGGATGCGCCTTGCGTATGAGTTTTGCCTGCTCCATATGCGTTGCGCCTACCACTGCGCCGATACTGCTGTAACCGTATTTGCCTACCAGATCCTTTCCCCAACCGTCGACGAGCGTAGCCATATTGTCATACAGCGTCTTGCCGTTGTCCATTGTCTTGTCTTGCAATTCTCCGCTTGTGGGATTGGACGTCTTGACAAGCACGAAAGCGCCTTTGTCAAATTCTTTGCAGTCTGCGACGAAAGGCAAGATGCCGTCGCTTCCGAGATAACCGTTGATCGTGATAAAATCGCTCTCAAACGGCGTGACCTTACTGCCGTCCGCCAAGGTAGTCTTGCCTATATATCCCTTGCTGTACGCGCCTGCCGTCGAACCTATGTCGTTGCGCTTGATATCGGCAATGACGAAAAGTCCGTTTTCCCTTGCGTACTTGACAGTATCGCGGAATGCAATCATACCGTCCACGCCGTACATCTCGTAATAAGCCACTTGCACTTTTACTGCCGGTATCACATCTTTGAGCGTGTCTATCAAGTCAAAATTGAACTTGGTAATTTGCTTGCCCGCCTCGGAGAGCGTGACGCACTTTGCCTTCATATCTTCAGGCAAATAATCTATGCAGGTATCCAATCCTATTACCGAAGGGTTGTCCGTGAGTTTGATTTTGTCAATTAGTCTGTCGATTATCATATTGCTCCTCTATAGTATTTTTTATTTGCTGATTATGCTTTATATTTGATTTTGCCTTCGACCACCGTCGCGCAAACTTTACCTTTGACTTCCCAGCCGTCAAACGGCGTATTCTTGCCTTTGGACTTAAAAGTCTTTGCATCAATTTTATATTTTTTATTTAAGTCAACAAGCGTAATATCCGCAAGTCCGCCGACCTGCAAATTGCCGCTCTCAAGTCCGAGCAACTTCGCAGGCTTTTGGCTCATAAGTTCTATCAACTTGTCGAGCGTAATAACTCCGCTTTCCACGAGATATGTATATGACAGCGCAAATGCGCTCTCAAGTCCGCTGATACCGTTGGCAGCCGCAGAAAAATCTACGTTCTTGTCTTCATAATGATGCGGAGCGTGATCTGTGGCAATGACGTCTATAGTGCCGTCGGCAAGTCCCGCCAAGATTGCCTGTCTGTCCTTTTCAGTACGCATAGGCGGATTTACCTTGGAATTGGTATTGTAATCGAGTATCAATTCGTCGGTGCCTGCAATATAATGCGGACAAGTCTCGCAAGATACTTTTACGCCTCTTGCCTTCGCCTCTCTAATGAGTTGAACTCCGCTAGCCGTACTTACGTGGCAAATATGAACTTTGGTATCAAGCATTTCGGCAAGTATGATTTCTCTTGCAATCATAATATCTTCAGCGCAAGACGGTATGCCCTTAAGTCCCGCTTTGGTAGCGTTTTCGCCCTCGTTGACAACTCCCTCGTTGATAAGCGATTTTTCTTCGCAGTGAGAGCACAGCAAGAGATCGTAGTCCTTGGCATACTCAAGCGCAAGCCTCATCATCTGCGCCGTGGTGACAGGTTGTCCGTCGTCACTCATTGCGATTGCGCCCGCTTCTTTCATACTGCCCATCTCTGCCATAGTCTCGCCTTTAAGTCCGACCGTAATCGCGCCAATAGGATATACCTTGGCAAGGTCGACTTCTTTGGCTCTGTCGACGATATACTTGACTATATATCTATTGTCGGTGACAGGCTTGGTATTAGGCATACAGCACACCGCGGAAAAACCTCCCGCAACTGCCGCCGCGCTACCGCTTGCAATATCTTCTTTATATTCAAACCCGGGCTCTCTCAAATGCACGTGCATATCTATGAACGCAGGCAACGCCGTCAAGCCGTCCGCCTCGATAACTTCGTCGAAACTCCCCTTGATATTCTTGCCAACTTGAGCAATTCTATTGCCCTCTACGGCTATATCGCATTTATCTTTGCCTATAAAACAATTCTTGATAAGTAATGACATAAATAATACTCCTTATATTTACGGATTAGATTTCTCCACTTCACTACGTTTCGGTCGAAATGACTTATACTTAACTTTATCTCAAGCGAACGTCAATGACAACAAAATAAGTCACATAACGAGCGTGGAGATTAGTGTGATTTTCGCTTTAGCAAGAGCGACCGAGCGGTGAGCGTACTTGCCGTACGTGACCCCGAGGCCGACTCGATGATCAAGCGGAAGGCGCGCTGATATACACGCTCGTTACCTACAACACCATTCAAGCAACGCCATACGGGTAGCCACTCCACTCGTCACCTGATCGTCCTTAAGACACATATCCGAATCAAGCACGTCGCAATCTATCTCTATGCCTCTGTTGGCGGGTCCGGGGTGCATAACTATTGCGCCTTTGTTGCACAAAGCCATACGCTCCATACTCACGCCGTAAAATCTGCTGTATTCCTCTACGCTTGGGAAAAGACCTTTTTGCTGACGCTCAAGTTGAATCCTCAACCCCATAATTACGTCGGAGCCTTCAAAAGCCTCTTTTGCATTCTTGCATACTTTGCAAGGCTGATTTTCAATACCCTTTGGCATAAGCGTATTGGGCGCATAGACTTTGACTTTCGCCCCCATTTTGCTAAGACCTACAATATTGCTTTGCGCAACTCTGGAATGCTTGACGTCACCTATGATAGCAACTTCCAAGCCCTTGAGACTTCCGAAAGTCTTTTGCATAGTATACATATCTAGCAGCGCTTGCGTAGGATGCGCGTGCAGACCGTCTCCGCCGTTGATTACGCTTGCCCTTACGTGCTTTGCAATGAGCGCGGGCGCGCCTGCTACCGAATGTCGTATGACAATCACGTCGGCTTGCATTTTGTCAAGGGTGACTGCGGTGTCTATAAGACTTTCGCCCTTCTTTACGCTTGAGCCGCTTGTAGTAATACCTACTGTCTGCGCCCCAAGGTATTTGCCTGCGAGTTCAAAAGAACAGCGGGTACGCGTGGAATTTTCATAAAAGAGAGTGACCATACTCTTGCCTTTGAGTATGTCAAGAGTTTTGTTTGCGCCAGAGATAGCGTCTTCCATAAATTTTGCTCTCTGCAAAAGATAGGAAATATCGTCTGAACTAACTTGCGCTAATGCTAAAAAATCTCTTTTCATTAAGTCTCCTTATAGTTTCGCTAATATATTTTAACATATAATATATAAAAAAAAAAGTATTTTATATCTTTTGTTTGGCAAATCGGTTGAGATTTCTCCACTCCACTGCGCTCAAGCGTAAGGAACAACGTGACGGCATTGCGAGCAAGCAGGTGCGTCTCGTGCGAGCGTCAATGACAATTTTATGTGCATAAAAAAACACCGCTCTAAGCGGTGCTTTCTTTTTTACTCTTCGGATATTGTCGATACCGGACAACCCGCTGCGCAAGAACCGCAACTGATGCAAGCGTCAGCGTCGATAACGTATTTGTCATCACCTTCTGAAATTGCGCTTACCGGACAACCCTCTGCGCACGCGCCGCACTTAATGCAGTCATCACCTATTACGTATGCCATAATCTTACTCCTTTACGTTTAGTACCCTTATTTTAACACGGCAAAATTCCTTTGTCAATGTATATTTTATACTATTTTACGACAACTGCCACTTAATATAATCCAATACCGCTTCTTTCTTTTTGCTGCCGAGTTTACGGTATAGATCTATGAGATTTTTCTCGTCAGAAGTATACTTTAGATCTTCATTGATTACTATGATACTCTCTTCACTTTCTCTTCCAAGTAAATAATCTACGCTACAAACAAAACAATCTGCAAGCGCTAAGAGTCCGTCAAATGACGGCAAACTTCTACCAGTTTCCCAAGTGTTAATATTGCTTTGCGAAATGCCGCAAATATTTGCAACTTGCTCCTGCGTCATTCCTGCATTTTTTCTTATAGTTTTTAATCTATCTGCAAATTTTTCCATAATCTTTATATAAGAATATCAAAACTTCACTAAAGCCAATTGACATTAGTGTAATTGTAGTATAAAATTTTATACATAGTAGTGTAATTACACTAGTGGAGTTTAATATGTCCTCTAACGATTTAATTAAAAATAATGTATCTATTGCAATAAAAACCAGCGGTATGACTTTAAAGAAAATATCAAATTTGTCGAAAATAAATTACTCAA
Source organism: Clostridia bacterium (assembly GCA_029060025.1). Classification (GTDB taxonomy): domain Bacteria; phylum Bacillota; class Clostridia; order Christensenellales; family UBA3700; genus RACS-045. Next base: position 5,136 of record JAIDUV010000040.1, read on the forward strand.
CTATCATAAAATATGCAAATAAAACTAGAATACCAAAATTGAAAAACTTAATTAAACTAGTAATTGCTCTTAATATTAAAATGGATGACATACTAGACATAAACGTTAAAATGTCTATACGCAATGAAAAAACGAAGAAGTAACGAAATTGTTACTTCTTCACGCTGTAATTAAATATTAGTCTTCAAGTTTTTTAAGTTCGCTCTCGTCGACCTCGTCTTGAGCATAATTCTTCTTTGCTCCGTATTTTGGCGAGAATAGCACTTCAAATTCGCCAACTTTGTAATACTTTTGCTCTACGCCACCGTCACGCTCTATTGTGACTTTGATTTTTTCCCTAAGCAAGTCCACTTCGTCTACTCTGCCTTGTCCGTCTTCTACCTTGACCGTTGAGCCTATCTTTGGCATACGCTTGTTGGCTTCGGCGTAAAATTCGTTTTCGTATCTAAGGCAACACATCAACTTGCCGCACATACCGCTAACCTTGGTGGGATTGAGCGAAAGATTTTGATTTTTTGCCATCTTTACTGTAGATTTCTCGTAATCGCACCCCGAGCAGATACAACAACATTCTCTTCCGCACATACCCATAGCGCCGCGAAGTTTTATGTCGTCGCGCTCATATATTTGGCGAAGTTCTATTCTTATGCGCATCTTGCCCGCCAAGTCCTTGACGAGTTCTCTAAAGTCCACTCTGCCGTCAGCCGTAAACGAAAAGATTATCTTGGATCTGTCAAAGGTATATTCCGCGTCGACGAGTTTCATCTTGAGGCCGTGCTTTTCGATAAATTTTTGGCATAGTTTCAGCGCGCCTTCCTTTTTCTCGAGATTTTCCTTTACGCGCTCTTCGTCCTCCGGCGTAGCCTTGCGCACAACGGGCTTAAGAGGAGCCTTTATTTCTTCGTCGGAAACTTCTTTGTTGGATTGCGTAACACGCGCGTATTCAAGTCCGCGCACCGTCTCGACGATTACGCCGTCTCCCTCTGAAAATTCTATATTCTGCGGATCGAAATAATACTGCTTGCAAGTCGATCCAAACTTTACGCCTACTATTATCGGCATAGGTACTTTACCTCCATCATTTTTATGAATAAATTATCAAGGATATTATCGTCTTTACAATAACTCTCTATCTTTTGTTTTGCCTCGATTATCAACTCGTTGAAGTTGACAAGCGTCGCGATATTAAAACTGTCAAGCAAGACGTTGACTCTGTCAAAACCGTCGACGGCAACTCCGCTTTTTCGCTTGAGCAAAACTCCGCATATAAGTTGCATTATGTCAAGATAACGCGCAAGTTTTCCGTCCTTGATATCAAGTCTTTTTTGCATCTTGAGATTGACTTTTGTCGACGTCAATCCCTTGAGTACGAATATAACTTCGCTCATATCGCCAAAGTATTCTTCGTCATTTAGCAAACTCTCGCATCTTGCCAATGAACCCAGACAGCAATCCACCGCCTCTTCAACAAGGCTCTTGGGCTTGCCTATGTAATTATCGTCAAAAAATTCCGTCAACTGCCTTTTGCTAAAAGGCGCAACCGAAAGTTTTTTGCTTCGCGACTTTATCGTATCAAGCACTGCCGACGGTCTCGTCACCCCAAGCAAAAATACCACGCCGTCGATAGGCTCTTCAAGACTTTTGAGCAAAAAGTTCTGCACTTTGGGGTCTACGTTGTCAAGCGCGCGTATTACCATTATCTTTATTTCGCCCACGCTCTTGACATATACTTTTTCGACAAACTCTCTTATGCCGTCGGCTTTGAGATTTTTAGGCTCGAATATATCTTCGTGATTTTTGTCTTCTACCTTTTGACAAACTACGCACTTGCCGCAACCGCCGTCTTTGCACAGTATCGTCTCGCTACACAAGTCTATAAGTCCGTCCACAGCCAAGGCGTCCTCGCCCATTATCATATAACAATGGTTGAGCCGACCTGCATTTAGATCGCTTTGGAGACTTCTATAAGCCTTTGTATCCTTGAGCAATGCGCTGTATCTCAACATTATACGATACCTCTTTGGCGCAAAATGTCTATTATCTTTTGGTGCGTTGCCCTTGTCTCACCCGAGCAGTCAACCCTCGCAATACGGTGAGGATATAACTCGCACGCCTGCAAATATCCGTCGTATACTCTTCGATGAAAACTCTCGCCCTCTTGCTCTAGTCTGTCGCCTGCATCCGCTCCGCCTTTTCTGGCAAAAGCCAACTTTGGCGGAAGGTCTAGAAATACCGTCAAATCGGGCATAACGTTCCCGCAAGCAAGTCGGTTGAGTATATCAACTTGGTCTGCGCCAAGTCCTCTCGCAACGCCTTGATAAGCAAACGTTGAGTCTATAAATCTGTCGCATACGACTAGTTTACCGCTTTGCAAAGCCGGCTTTATCACTGCCTCGACGAGTTGAGCGCGCGACGCGCTGTAAAGCATTGCCTCGCACATTCCAGTCATACCCGCATTGTCTACGTCTAATATTATATCCCTTATCTTTTCGGATATAGCGTTGCCGCCCGGCTCTCTCAAAAAAACCGCGTCAACGCCCTGCGCCTCAAGATATGCTCTTATCATTGCAAGTTGAGTCGTCTTGCCTACGCCCTCTCCGCCTTCAAAAGTGATAAACTTTCCTTTCATAATTTTTATACTTATCTCCGCTCGTATTCCACAAGATATGCGTGTTTGCCCTCAATCAATTGAACCCCGCGCATATCTATTCTATCATAGGCACTTTGCCGCAAGCAAGCCCAAAGAGCCGACTTGAGTATTTTTTTATAAAATCTATTGCTTTTTGATTTATTACGTCGCCTTTTTTTATCACAGGCACCCCCGGCGGATAGATGCCCACGTCCACCGCGCACACTTTGCCAAGCGCGTCGTCAGGCAAAAGTAAGACTACGTCTCCCGACTTTTCCACGTTTTGCATACCAAAGTCAACGTCGATTTCGCTTTCAAGTTTTTCTTGCGGCATTATATTGATTAAACTTGCCAGCAAGTCCAACTTGTCGCAATTAAACGGCGTGACGATAAAGACCAATAAGTCTGCGTACGACATTTCGGCAAATACTCCCTGCGCCGCAAGAGCGTCGCAAATCTTGCCGCAATCTACGCCTTCAATCTTGACGACAAGTCGGGAAAAATCGTCGGCGTCAACTACTTCGCCGACTTTAAGCGCTGTCTTAAACCTATCGACTGCTTGTTTTACTTTTGCATACTCCTCTTCGCCGCGGCTCGTCATATAATCGTCGGCATAGTCCATACTAGCCATCACTAGATAATTAGGCGACGTCGTATGAATATCCGCGCGCAACGCTCTGCACTGCATATATACGTCAACACCGTTGGTCAAGACAAGGGCTCCGCCGCCGTATACCGGCAAAGTCTTGTGCATACTCACAAGCGCTATGTCAGCATACTTACTTGCGTTGTTGGGTAATAATGACGAATAGGGAAAATGCGCCGAGTGCGCCTCGTCCACGACGAACAGCGCGCCCTCTGTCAATGCAAATTCTTTGATTTCTTTTAACGGCTTTAATTTGCCGAAATAGTCGGGGCTGGTGACGAATACGCAAGATATTTTTACAGAAGACCTCAATTCTTCCGCATCTTTCAAATCACTGCAACAGCGAACTTTTACGCCCATAATTCTTGCCGAAGCAAAAAAAGATTTGTGCATATCTCCTATGGCAAGCGCAATGCCCTGTCTTGACCTTGCGATAGCCATTGCAATTTGCATACCGCACGTCGAGCCGCTCGTCAGCATAAGCGCATTTTGATATCCGTAATGCTTTGCAATTCTATTTTCGCAATTTGCAATAATGCCGTCACTGTAGAGAAGATTGTCAAGTCCGTTTACTTCCGTCCAATCATACGCGGCAGAAGAATACAATGCGTCAAGATGGTCAAGTCCACTGTGACCCGGCATACAAAACCGAGCATTGACAGCGCCATTATACTCTTTGACTTTGTTGTATAAATCTCTTGACATTCTTTTCTCCTTATAATTTTATATTGGACAGCCCAATTAAATCTTTTTAATACGAAGTCAGGCAAGTTATATTTTAAAGGGCGACCTTTAATTTTAAGGTCACCCTTTTAGTTGATATTACAAAATTTATCTACTAGTTGATTGCCAACACCTTGACTTTGTAAGAATTGTCGCCCAATTCAACAATAGCCTCTGCGCCTACTTTCTTACCCATAATTGCCACTGCAAGCGGAGATTCGTTGCTTATCTTTCCTTCCAAAATCGACGCTTCGGTCGTACCTACGATAGTATACTCATTCTCTTCGTCTTCGGAATAATCGTATATCTTGACCTTGCAACCTGCAATGACGGAGTCTTGCTTTCCTTCGGTATTTTCTATAATCTCAGCATTGTCAAGTTGAGCCTGAATTGTCAAAATTTCTGCTTCTACTTGCGCTTGGTAATCCTTTGCGGCATCGTATTCTGCATTCTCCGACAAGTCTCCAAAGCCTCTTGCGATTCTTATTCTTTCGCTTGCGTCCTGTCTGTCTACGTTGATCAAATGCTCCAATTTCTTTTTGAGATTGTCATATCCTTCTTGTGTAACGAAGTATTTCTTTTCCATATATCCTCCTCGCCTCACGGCTTATTTACTTTATTGTTTGTTTTTACTGCGAAAACTCAAGACGTAAAGGCTTTCGCTCATAGAGATGTTTTCCACTGTCACGCCCTCTGGCACCTCGAGTTCTACCGGAGCAAAATTCCATATTGATTTTACGCCGTACTTTATCAATGCGTCGGCTACGCTTTTAGCCGAATCTTTTTGGGTGGCAATAATTGCTATATCCACGTTATTTTGATTGAGATACGCCTCCAAAAAGTCCATCTCATAGACCTTAATACCGTTGATGGACGAACAACGCGGGTCTATATCAAATAGCGCTCTGACAAAAAATCCGTCGTCTCTAAATCCTCTGTATCCCGCCAAGGCCCTGCCTATATTGCCTGCGCCGACGATAATCATATCGTATTCTTTGTCAAGTCCTAAAATTGCGGCAAGTTCGTTCTTGAGTTTGACTACGTCGTATCCGTAACCTTGCTGTCCAAAACCGCCGAAGTTGCAAAGATCTTGCCTTACTTGCGACGCAGTGATATTGAGTACGCTTGCAATCTTGTTGGACGACACTCTTGTAACTCCGCTGTCCGCAAGTTGTTTGATATGTCTGTAGTAGCGCGGCAAACGCTTTATGACCGCTTCAGAAATCATAAGTCCTCCTCCCTATCGACAATACGTCCTGTATATTTTAATCAACGGACCAACGATTTGTCAATAGTTTTGGCTTTTGTTTGCTCAACAATTTTGTCAAATAAGCGTAAAATCAAAAATAAATTCTAAACAAAGCGTCACTGAGAATTTATTGACATCTATCACCTTATACTGTAATATAGAAATATGAAGATTTGGGCAAGGCTCGTCACTGACGACAAAATTCAAAAAGATATTCTTTACAACTCACCGCTTAAAATGAGCAGAGCCAATTACGAAGCCTGGCTTCGCGATATCTGTCACCAACTTGACGTGCCTAATCCGGTACTTCTTGACCACCATTTCAAAAATTTTGTCAACTTTCACAATACCAAGTTCCGTCAAGACGACTTCGTCGAGACTTTGGACTACGATATGTTGATAGTCGAAGATTGCAAAGAATAATAGTCAGCAAAGAGGAGTCGATTTCTCGACTCCTCTTCGCATTATAAGGGGAACATCGGTATTATAATACCGAAAGGATAAAGGCATTGTATTTTATTAAAGAATTATCTACTACTATATTTACTTGTTCAGTGAGAATAGAGATAGGCAAATCTTCTCACTGAACGTTACTACTAAACTGACTGTTGTATAGGTCGGCATAAAAACCTTGTCTGTCAAGTAACTGCTCGTGATTTCCGCTTTCGATAATATCGCCGTCTTTCATTACGAGTATCAAATCTGCATTTTTTATCGTAGAAAGTCTGTGAGCAATGACAAATGAAGTACGGTCTTTCATAAGTTCGTCCATTGCGCTTTGTATCTTTTGCTCCGTGCGAGTATCGACGGAACTCGTAGCCTCGTCAAGAATAAGCATAGGCTTGTCGGCTATCATTGCTCTTGCAATTGTGAGTTGTTGCTTTTGTCCTTGCGACAAACTTATTTGGTCGCCAAGAACAGTGTCGTATCCGTGCGGCAACGTATGCACGAAGTGATCTAATCCGACGGCTTTACAAGCCTCCTCCAACGTCTCGTCGCTTACGCCCTTTGTGTTGTAGACAAGATTTTCTCTCAAACTTCCTTCAAAGAGCCACGTATCTTGCAATACCATACAGAATTGCTTGTGTACCTCTTGCCTTGACATATTCTTGATGGACACGCCGTCTATACGTATATCTCCGTCTTTTATCTCATTAAATCTCATAAGCAGATTGACCATAGTCGTCTTACCCGCGCCTGTAGGTCCGACGATTGCGACCTTTTGTCCGGGCTTTGCCACTGCGGAAAAGTCGTTGATAATAATTCTGTCACTGTCCTCATATCCGAACTTGACGTGATCGAACTCTACTTCGCCCTTTACCTTGTAGAACTCAAAAACCTTACCTCTTTCGTCTTCCATCTCTTCGGCTTCGAGAAATTCAAATACTCTCTCGCCTGCCGCCGCTGCGGATTGCAAGGACTGCAACGCCTGCGCCATCTGCGACAAAGGTTGGGTGAAGTAACGCACATACATAGTAAAGGCTATTATCGTGCCGAAATTTATCTTGCCTTGGATAGCCAGCGCCGCGCCTACTACGCATACAGCAACGTATCCAAAATTGCCGATAAAAGTCATAATAGGCATCATCATACCCGACATACATTGCGCCTTGAACGCGCTGTCTTTGAGATTGGCGTTCATCTCGTCAAAAGTCGCCTGCGACTTTGCTTCGCCGTTGTAGGCTTTGACAACGGTATGTCCGGCGTAAATCTCTTCAATATGACCGTTGATTTCGCCAAGACGCTTTTGCTGGCGAGCAAAATACTTTTGTGACTTGCCTGCTATTAAACTCATAAGCACAAAGCCTATTACCGTCGCGCCTATTGCAGTCAACGCGAGTATCCAATTGGTGATAAACATCATCAACAACGAGCCTAGGAACAAAGTCACTGCCGACACAAGCGTGCTTATGCTTTGATTGAGAGACTGTCCGACAGTATCGACGTCGTTGGTCACTCTGGACAATACGTCGCCGGTACTCGTCTTGTTGTAATACCACATAGGAAGTCGATTTATCTTTCGAGATATATCGCTGCGCAACCCTTGGGTGATTCTCTGCGTCGTAGTGGACATTATCCAGCCTTGCACGCATTGCAACACCAAACTGACGGAATACATTATTATCAGAACGACGCCGATTTGCGCAACTGCGTCCATATCAATCTGTCCTATTAGCCCCTTTTGCAAGACATCGGTCAAGTCGGACATCTTATTAGGTCCAATCAACGTCAGCACCGTGCCTGCAACAGCGCAAATGATAGCCACCGCCAACATTGCGTAATACTTTTTGCAATATCTTATTATCTTTACCCAAGTACCCTTAAAGTCCTTGGCTTTTTCAAAATTCTTACTAGGTCCCGGCATTATTCAAGTTCCTCCTTTGACAATTGAGAATAGGCTATTTGGCGGTATACGTCGCAATTTTGCATAAGTTCGTCGTGCTTGCCCTGACCTGCTATCTTGCCGTCGTCAAGGACTATGATCCTGTCGGCGTCGCGTATGGTTCCTATTCTCTGCGCAACTATAATTCTCGTGGAGTCTTTGCACTCCTTGTCAAGCGCGTCGCGCAACATCTTGTCGGTCTTATAATCCAATGCAGAAAAAGAATCGTCGAATATAAGTATCTCGGGTTTTCTGGCAATGGCTCTGGCAATCGAAAGCCTCTGCTTTTGCCCGCCGGAAAGATTGGCTCCGCCTTGGGCAACGTAAGAGTCGACGCCGCATTCTTTATCCTTGACAAATTCCCACGCCTGCGCGGTCTTTATCGCGTTTTCCACGTCTTCGCTTTCAATCTGCGTACTGCTATCTCCAAAAGCCACGTTGGATGCTATAGTACCCGAAAAGAGCGTAGCCTTTTGCGAAATATATCCAATCTTATTGCGCAGCGCTTCCTGCTTATACTCTTTGACGTTTCTGCCGTCGACAAGCACTTCGCCGCCGCTGACGTCATAAAATCTCGGCACGAGATTGATAATACTGCTCTTGCCGCAACCTGTCGCGCCTATCAGCGCAACCGTCTCGCCCTTGCTTGCTTTAAACGATATGCCCTCTATAGCGTTGGTATCAGCGTCGGGATAAGCAAAACTTACGTCTTTAAATTCCACTTCGCCAAACGCGTCTTCTAAACCTTGCTCCGCTTCGCCGTCGGCAATTGCAACTTCTGTACTCAACACCTCGTTGATACGCTTTGCCGCAACTTGCGCTCTCGGCATCAATATGAATATCATAACCAACATCATAAACGCCATAAGCACTTGCACCGCGTATTGTAAGAAGACTACCATATCGGAAAAGAGCGATATTCTATCCATCATTCCCGCATTGTTGATTATCACTGCGCCTATCCAATATATAGAAAGTGATAAGCCGCTCAAAATCAACTGAATACTAGGCATCAAGAATGACATTACGCGTCCTGTAAATAAAGACGTGCCTGTCAATACGTCGTTGGCTTTCTTGAATTTCTCTTCTTGATAATCCTCGGCATTGTACGCTCTGACTACCCTCAAGCCGGTTAGATTTTCTCTCGTCACGCGGTTTACGTCGTCAGTAAGAATCTGCATCTTCTTAAACTTGGGAAGAGCAAGCGAAGTACAAACGAGCACCACTGCAAGCAACGCGATTACTCCAATGCCAGTCGCCAAAGTCCACTGCCAACTTCCCGCGGATATTTTGCATATAGCCCACACCGCCGTAATAGGCGCTTTGATCATAACTTGCAATCCAAGCGTAATGAGCATTTGCACTTGCGTAACGTCGTTGGTAGACCTTGTGATAAGACTTGCAGTAGAAAACTTGGATATCTCGCTCATTGAAAAACTCTGGACTTTGCCAAACAAACTTGCCCTCAGAGTTGCGCCAAAGTTTGAGGCAATCCTAGACGCTATCAGCGCTACCGCTACCGAACATAGCAAACTGCCCAGTGCAAATCCCAACATCTTTGCTCCCGCAATCCATACGTCTTTCATTGCGCTGCCGGGAGTCTGCACTAATCTTGTAATTTCCGACATATACTCGGGCATCGTCATTTCGCACCACACCGTAAGCGCAATAAAAGCAACAGCCAGAATTACCAATACCCATTCAATGACTGTAAACTTCTTAATCAACTTTAACATCAATAACCTCCATAAACTTTTAATCTATTTTTTGCATATACTTTGCATAAATTTTACTAACTGGGTTAGATATTTTACCAAAATAAAACAGACAACTGTCTGAATTACTTTTTTTCTTTCAAAATATTGGGCAAATCGGGCTTTACTTCTTCGGCTACTCTCTTCATTTCATTGGACAACTCAATGAAGGTCATTATCTTTTCCATACCCATTGCGTCTATCACTCTCGAAAGATGCTGAGTTATAAGATCTCGCAACTCACTGACCGTCTTTCTGCCCTCGTCCGTCAAAGATATATAAATTATCCTCGCGTCTTCTGCGCCGACAGAGCGGCAAATCAAATTTTTGGCAACCATCTTCTTGAGTAAAACCGCAACTCTCGCCGTGCTGACGCCAATATGTTTGGCTATATCCCCGCACGTAACCGCACCGTCAGAGTCGCTAAGAAACTTGAGCACCGCGCCTATGCCAGCCTGCGTGTCATCCATTCTGCTGTTGAGTTCGGTAGGTCTGGATTCGCTGAGTTTATTAAAGACATACTCCACGTCTTTTATATCTGCCATTTTGCTCCCTCTTCATTTGCTAACCTAGTTAGATTATATGCAAAACAAAAAAAATTGTCAACACCTTAAATGTAAATAATGCGTCAAATTTAATTCAACTTTTTTAATATAGAATTATAAACTTCGGAATTTTGAATGACTTCTAGCGTAGCGGACGTTGCGCCCTTATCCTCCACTAAAGAATATTCGTCTTCGTCCGTAACCGTAGCGCCAAACGCTTTTGAAGAATTATTCAAATAATAGTTGCCGTCAAAATTATAATAACTTATTCCGTCATTCAAAGAATATGAATTGTTTATATAAATATTAGATGCGCATACGCCTACGATACTGCCGAAATAATCAACGCTCGACACACACTCGCCTATAAAATAATTGTTAGTGACTTCGCCACCGAAATATACTTTTTCGCTCTTCAAGTCTATCCCCACTTCGTCCACGTAGCCGACGATACCGCCGACGCAGGCAATACCTTCGCCTATTGGAGTTACGTCTATTTTACTTTGGCTAATACAGTTATTAGTATCACCCCACGCAAAACTATATCCGGTCAGAGTTGCCGTATAGTATATCTCGCTGTAGCCCAGTATGCCTCCGGCATAAATACTGTCGGCGGTGACGGTAATATCTCCGCTTGACAGACAATTGGTTATTCTTGAGTACGAATGGGCAGAAATTCCGCCTACGTACGCTTCGCCTTTGCCTACCGCCGTGACTGCGCCGCTGTTTTTGCAACCACCGATAGTATTGTTGTTAAGATACGCTATGCCTGCCGCCGAGACGGTGGGGGCCTTGTTGTCTTGACCAATATTGCAGTTGGATACCGCCGAAATCTTGCCTGTATTTTTGCAATTCTCCACTACGTAATTATTACGCGAAACAATTCCGCTGACGATGGGATTCCAACCGGCGTCTTGAGAAGATTGCGATAAATCGGCTTCGTTTACGTTGCCCGATAACAAGCCGCTGTTGAGAGAACAGACTCCTGCAATATCAAAGGTATCGGCAATAATTTCACCGGTGACTTTGCAGTCCTGCAAATATCCGTTGTTGATACCTGCCACACCGCCGAATACGGCATTGGCGCTCGCCTCGCCTACAAGCGAAAAACGCGAATAATTGACAGTGCAATTTTTAATAGTGCCCGCATAGTAGTTGTTCTTGACGTAATTTTGAAGCACCACTCCGCCAAAAGCAAGTTCTTCCGTAACGTCTGTTGACTTTGAAACAGCGTTTATCTTGCCGCTGACGTTGACGGTAATGTTTTCAATTGTCCCATAATTCGTCAATGCAACAAAAGCCGTGCCCTCTGACGTAGATATATCGGCGTTTACGTTGAAAGTCACGTTTTCGATCTTGGCGTTTTCGGAAATCACATCAAAAACCACGCTTCCTTCACTCTCAATTGTCAAGTCGGAAATCGTTCCGTTGAAATTCTTGATTTTTGCGCCCTTGCTAAAGATAAGTTTGTGTCCGTTGCCTATAATCGTACAGTTGAATTCTTCAATAGAATATTTCTTCGTCACGTAAAAATCCTGATCAAGCGTATAAGTCTCATTTAAAGTCAAATCAAAATATTTATCAAGACGCACCGGCGCAAAGACAGATGATATGATTGACGAAGTGATTATTATCGCAATTACCAAAACTACACTTACGCATATCGTGGCAATTCTCTTTTTCTCGCGATAAGTCAGAGGTCGTCTGTCAATGATAATTTCGTTGCCCTCGAATCTCACGTTGAGAGAATACTTAATGTAATAGATTGATTTAAGACGTCCCTTGACCCCTGAAGATAAATTCGTCTTTGGATAGACGCGCTTCAAACGATTGGTATCGTCCATAATCAAAAGCATTTCAAGAGGAGACACGACCTCGTTGAAATACAGTCTCAAGCACTTACCTGCCTTGGCGGAGAATTTCTTGGACACCTCTGCCGGCTCGCTCAAAGTCACAGAATTGGTCGTCTTCAAAAACATATCCTCGTATGCAGAAATCAACTTGCGCGACTTATAGAGATACATAAGCGAAAGCACCGGAAATCTGCCCAGTCGGTATGCTCCGCACTGAGTTGTTTCCATCAAAGCGTCAAACGCCTTTATATCGTCTTTTTTTATTGCCTCAAGCAAGGTCTGTTCAATCTGTTGACTCATTTTTCCTAAGCGAAATTACTTTTTCTTTATTTTTACCTTTCTGTCTGCCGCCCATTTATCAAAAGCGTCAAACAAGTATTCTTCGTTGACACTGCTGCCCTCTACCAACTTCTTCAAGAGCGCAGAAGTTTGAGAAAACTCTGTTATGAGTATGGCAATATCCTTGCCTTGTTCGGCAACAGCCGCCGACAACTCTTCGTTTTCTTTGCGTATGGTTTCTATTTTTTCCGCATTCTGCTTTAGAACCGATGCAATATCCTTATTGATAAAATCGCTGATTCTTTCGACGTTTTTGTTGTAGCCGTCAAGCGATTTTTGCAATTCTTTGAGATTATAAGAAGACTTCTTTTCCGTGATGAGATTATCTATCTGCGCAAGTTGGCTCTGCGCGCTCTTCTCGATTTTGCTAAGCGAATCAATTCTGTTGACTACTTCAGAAAACCTCGAAGACATATCGTTGACGGCTTGAGCGTACTTCTCGCTTGAAGTCGCGTATTCTTCAATCCTTCTGCCGAGTTCCTGTCCGCTCTTAGCCTGCGCGTTGATAGTTGCGTGAACTTTTTCCAGTTGATTTGCCGCGTTGCCGGAAAAACTCTTGGTGAGATTGTCAAGGTCGTTGCGTATATCCTCATACGACTTGCTCACTGAATGTAAACTGTCCTGCAAAGGCGCAAGCAAGTTGCGGTACGCAACAAAACTGTCTATAAGTTCTTTGATAGAATTTTCGCTGATTTTTTCGCTCATTGTCTCTTCCTCTTCAATTTAATGTTTGCGGCTTTTAAGTTTGCCGCTATTTCACTGCAATCATTATTGAGTGTGTCAAGTATTATTTTCTTTGCCACGTCGTTGTCCTCGACCAAAGTATAAAATCTCACAATATCGGGATCAAGCGCGCCGCCGCCTTTTGCGCAGGCGTCCATAAGCGGGAACAACTGCTCGTCACCCGACCGCGTAAACATCTCTCGCGCCTCCGCGTCCATACCCTGCCGCCAGTATTCTATGCCTGCGTCGCGTATTCTGCCGTAACGCAAGTATTGCTCGTGGACGGAAATATATACGAGTTGTTTTTTGCGCGTCTCGTCGGAAGCCAGCCTGTCCGCGGTATTGCGCGCGTTTTCATACTGCTCAAGCGAACAAAACTTTTGTATACGAGCAATAAATTCGTCGTCGTCTATCTCTATTCTTCCCGCAATGTCCTTTAGATACGCAAGCGCGCCGTCCTTATTCTTTCTCTCAAAACATTCGTTGAACAACGCATTGAATGACTCGGGATAGTCTGACTCAACTACGAAAAGATACTGTCTTGCACGCGATATACCCACGTAAAACAAGTTGAAATAATATCTGAATACAGAATTTTCATCGGCAGTCTTTCTGTTGAGAGACATATTGTGAAGATAGCGCCACTTATCGGCGTTGTCACTCAATACGTCCGCAAGAATTACGGTATTGCGCTCCAAGCCCTTTGCTTCCGCAACGGTGAGGATTTCCATCTTGCCCAAGACCTTCTTGAGTTCTTCTTTTTTCTTTTGCGAAGCAACTACGACGGTGATATTTTCAAACTTCTTGTCTCCGAGAGAATATACAAAACTCTTATCCTTGACCAGCACAGCCGCAGACGGCAACGGCGACGCAACGCTTTCGCCCTTGAGGACAAAACTGTGCGTACCGAATCTCTGCATATTCATTTCGCCAAGTCTTTGAGCAATTTTTTCTATCCTTTGAGTGCTGCGGTAATTGTGACGAAGTTGATTGACGCCCGTCACGTCACCGTACATAAGACGCTTGAGATATCCAAAATTGAAATACGACGGATTGATCATCTGCAACGCATCGCCTACGCAGAACAACTTGCGGCACAACTGCTTCATAAGACACAAGTTTACCTGTGTGAAATCTTGCACTTCGTCTATTACGCCTACGGAATACTTGGGCGCAGAAACTTTGCTTAAGATTTCGCGGCTCATAAGATTATTGTCGGTATAACCGCGTTTTTTGAAAAATTCAAAGTAATCGACGGCTATTGAATAAATGACGTCGCACTCGCGTGGAGTAAAACTGTCCTTTCTCGCCTCGATATACTCTTTTCTTTCCATCATATCGCGAGGTGCGCCAAGTTCGTACTTGCCGAAAATCATTCCGTATATCTCTTTGTAAATTATCTCGGAAGAGATATGCTTTATCTTTTCCAACGCGCCCGAAAGTCGGTAATTCTTTCCCGTTCCCAAATATTCTTTGAGAAATACGCTTTCGCCTGCCACGCGCTTTGCGTCAAACGCCTGGGCGTAGATGTCTTCTATCAAAAGATAATCTACCTTTTCTTTTAAAAAAGCCGCAACGCGCTTTAATGCGGAAATTATTTCTCCGTCCTCGTCTACTGAGAATAAAATACCGAGTTTGTTCTCCACCGCTCTTTTGTGGTCTTTGTCAAGAAAGATTACGTTTCCGCTTTCGTACGCAGATATAAATCCGTCAATATTTTTTGAAAACAGTTGCACGCGCTCACGCGTTTCGCTCAACAGACCGCGTGAGAAGGTAGTATACAACACCGCTCCGCGATAATTTCGACAGGCACAATATACGATTTTTTCAACGCATACGTTGGTCTTGCCGCTGCCTGCAACGCCTTGTACGAGCATATTTGCGTCCTCGGTCTCGACGATTTTGCGCTGCGTCGAGTTGAGAAAAGGAAAGTTGACTATACCGTCGGAGCCCGACACTAGATAAAGCCTTGTCAAATCCTCTTCGCTGACGGTGTCGTTGGTATCGCGCACGACGAGCGAAATCTTACTACGCGAAGAGACGTACTCGCTCAACCTTCTGTCAGTACCGCCCTCGACAGAGTTGGCGCTCAAGAATTTGTAGAATACGATATCTCCGTCAGCCAGCCTTTTATCTCCGCCCTTTTTGTTGAAAAAAAGCGTATAAAGTCCGTCGTCCGTCTGCGCAGTATAGCAACCGTTGGGAATAGATAAATTATCCTTGAATATGGCTTCCGCAACACGTGATATAAAGGCGTCAATAGCAATGATTTTGCGCGTCAGCGTGATAAATCCTTCGGTCTTGTATACCGACCGAATTGATGAGAGCGCTATCTTTCTTGTGTCTGCCGTAATTTTTTGTATCATAATGCTATTAGTCCGTTGATATATTGAGCGAACTGTCCTTCCGTAAGCGGAAAAGGTATTTTAGAAAACGCTTTAAGCCTCGTATCTGTCAGCGTACTGCTCGCCAAGTCAAAAGATATCGGCGTATTCTTTTTAGAATATTGAGCAAAAACGTCTGCTTCAATACGCTTTTTCTCCGACTGCTCGTTGATTTCTTTCAAACGCTTTTGGATATTCTCCAAAGCGCGCTTTTTATTCTTGAGTTGCGACCGCTCGTCTTGACAAACGACGACGAGACCTGTCGGCAAGTGCGTCACGCGCACAGCAGTCTCCACCTTGTTGACATTCTGACCGCCTGCTCCGCTGGAGTGAAAGACGTCTATCTTCAAATCTTTTTCGGATATCTTCTCTACGCTTTCGCAAGGCGTCACTGCAAAGCACAACTCTTCGCTTCCCGACTGCTTATATACCTTGTGCGCGCCGACAAGCGGCATAAGCCTTGTAATCACGTCCGCGCCTTCAACTATAAAAGATATCTCTTCTACGTATCCGCCCTTTGCTTTTGCGATATTTTCGTCCTCAAACTTTGCTCCTCGAGAGCATAAATACGACTTAATAAGATTGCACAGTGCCACGCCGAATTTATACGAGCCTTCTTTAAATTTAAATCTGCAATACGCCCGCTCCGCAGTGTGATTGCAACCCAAAGTGTCTGCAATCGACGAAGACAACTCTGACGCCTTGATTTTTAAAGAAGAAATTTCTTCATACACCGTATTGCGCTCTTCACTAGAACTCGCGTCTGAAATCAACTCGTAATAAGCATTTTGCTCTTCAAGCACGGACTTGAGCGCGCAAAGTTTGTCATTTAAAGATTTGAGATCGTTGTACTTTGATAAAACAGACAGATAGTACGCTTTATCAGCCTGTACTTCGGGATATTCCAAAAGTTCTTCTGTTTCGTCCAAACAACCGATTGCCTTTTCAGCCGCGCTGATAATATCACCGTAAATTCCGTACATAGAATGATTGTACCATTATTTTCCAAATAAGTCAATAAAGTATTTTTAAGTAAAAACGCGGACATACTATCCGCGTCTAATTCTTTTATCAGAAACTATTTGTATCAGAAAATTACTCTACGTCTTTGCCAAACTTTATTGTAGACAAGTCTTTGCCAGGCAAAATAATAGGCCATACGTTTTCTTCCTCTTTGATAATAAATTCAAGTAAAGTAGGCGTATCAGTTTGCATATTCGCAAAGGCAAAAGCGTCATCCAATTGACTTTTGTCTGTAACGCGTCTGTATTTTATGCCGTAACTGTCAGCAACTTTCTCAAAATCAGGCACGTATATTGGACAATTTCCATTGATATCGCATTGCTTTGGGCAATCTGATCTTCGTCTTAAGCAAGTGCTTTGATAACGCTTGCCGTAATACAATTCTTGCCACTGACGTACGTTGCCAAGCCAACCGTTGTTAAGCAAACATATAATAATAGGCAAACCGTTGATTACAGCGGTAGCGAGTTCCTGTATATTCATCTGAAAACCTCCGTCGCCGACAACGGCAATTACAGGAATATTAGCGTTCCCCAACTTTGCGCCGATTGCCGCCGGAAGTCCAAAACCCATTGTTCCAAATCCTCCCGAAGTGAGCAACTTTCTCTTTTCGTTCAATCTCAAAAATTGCGTCGTCCACAATTGGTTCTGCCCTACGTCCGTCGCTACGATCAACTCTTCATAATTACTGTTTAATTTCTCTATGATATCTTGCGGATTTAGATAATCGCTTACAATTTTGATAGGATAAGTCTTACTCAAACTTTTGAGATTGTCTATCCATTCGCTACATTCAATAGTCTTTGCCTTTGACAGCAACAAACTTAAAGTTTCTTTTGCATCAGCAATTATAGACACGTCGGCCTTTATATTTTTAGATATTGTCGTCGGGTCGATATCTACGTGAATTATTTTTGCATTGGCGGCAAACTTATCTTTGCTCCCTGCAACTCGATCGTTAAAACGAGTTCCGATAGACAGCAACAGATCACATTCGTTTACCGCTGTATTTGCGCAAAAACTTCCGTGTATACCCACGTTGCCAAAATATAAACAATGGTTGGTGTCAATCGCGCCTTTGCCCATAATTGTCGTAACAACAGGTATACCTACTGCCTCCGCAAATTTCGTCAATTCTTTTTCTGCGCAAGCAATTTTTATCCCTCCGCCAGCCAAAAGCAACGGCTTTTTACATTGCGCAAGCAAATCAAACGCTGATTCAATCTGCGTCGACTGTGCTTTAAGCAAAGGTATATTATTATTATTATCAAATTCTATTGACTTTGGATATTCTTCGCTTCCCATCTGCTGCTGGATATCTTTAGGAATATCTATGAGAACTGCTCCCGGCTTACCCGATTGAGCAATGTAAAACGCCTTTTTTATTATTTCTCCAAGCATTTCACGACTGCGCACAGTTACAGCGTATTTAGTAATGCTTTTTACCATATCTACTATGTCCGCCTCTTGAAAAGCCCCTTTGCCAATCAAAGGCGTAGTGACTTGACCGGTAAAGCAAACTAAAGGCACGGCGTCGTAATTTGCCGTCGCAATTGCTGTAACTAAATTGGTTGCGCCGGGACCGCTAGTCACGAGACATACGCCTGCTTTGCCTGTCGAACGTGCGTATCCGTCCGCCGCGTGCGCAAGCCCTTGCTCGTGTCTGGGAAGTATTACGTCGATAGTTTCGTCGACGTACAGCGCGTCGAGAATATCTATCACCTGTCCTCCAGGATATGCAAACAAGGTCTCTACTTTTTCTGCTTTTAAAGCCTTGACAAACAACTGCGCTCCTGTAATCATTTAATACCTCCTATCAATGATTTTACCGTAGTATCTATATATTTTGCCTTATCGGATTCTATTAGAGCGTTGCCAAACGACGCGCAAAGAAAAGTATATCCAAAAGTCGCAGAAAGCACAGTCATTGCCGTGTTTGCGCAATCAATATCTGCAATCTCGCCGCGAGTTTTCATTTCCATCAAATAATTTTTCAACGCGTCGTAAAAAGTCTTTGGAATATCCATAATATACGGCGCCGTATATTGATAAATTTGCGGAGATCGCAATCCTATTGACAATCTTACAAATTCAGGCGTTACGGCTTCCATATAATTTCGCATAAACATCTTCAAGTCAGATTGCAAATCCCACTTAATATCTGCAAAAGTGTCGGGAGAAATATCAGGACGGTATTGCGGCAATTTTAAACCTGCAATTACTATTTCTTTCTTCTCTTTAAACTTACGGAAAATAGTACATTCATTCACCTGGGCGCGGTCGGCAATATCTTTTGTCGTGGCGGAATTGTATCCCTTTTCAAGAATCAATTCCATAGTGGCGTCAATAATCTTTTTGCTTGTTTTATCCATACCTCCTCCAAAATGCAAGTAGTCACTTGCATTTATTGTAACAGCAAAAAAACGTATTGTCAATAGAAAATTTCATAAATTATAAAAAA
Source organism: Clostridia bacterium (assembly GCA_029060025.1). Lineage (GTDB taxonomy): Bacteria > Bacillota > Clostridia > Christensenellales > UBA3700 > RACS-045. The sequence continues at coordinate 23,848 of JAIDUV010000040.1, forward strand.
GCCAACCTATCACGGTTGACTTTTTGTTTTATAATTCTTAATTTGCTACACCCGAGGTGACATTAGAAATAGTTGAGATTTCTCGACTTCGCTCTAAATGACACATATGCGAGCGTCAATGACATCAAAATCTCTTTCAATAAATTGAATTACCCTTACCGTCGATTGCAACTACCACAGGAAAGTCTTTGACGGTAATTCTGCGTACGGCTTCCGTGCCAAGGTCTTCAAAATAAAGAACTTCCGCTTTTTGTATACACTTGCTGTAGATCGCGCCCGCGCCGCCGATTGCGGCAAAGTATACGCAACCGTTGCGCTTAAACGCCTCGATACTTGCCTCGTCGCGCTTACCTTTGCCTATCTGCGCCGCCAAACCATTGTCTAGCATAAACGGCGTATACTTGTCCATTCTGCAAGACGTCGTAGGTCCTGCGCTGCCCAAGACTTCGCCGTTTCGCGCAGGGCAAGGTCCCATAAAGTATATCGTCTCGCCTGCATAATCAAAGGCCTGATTGCCGTCCAAAATGCTTTGATACAGTCTCTTATGACCTGCGTCTCTGAATACGAGCATATCTCCGTCAAGTCTGACCATATCGCCTACTTTCAAATCTTTCATTGCCTCTTTGCTCAAAGGCAAACTCAACTTAATCACTGACATAACTTCCCTCCTTTGCTCCCTCTATGACAAATTCGCCAGAGCGCGAACAGTGACAAAGCACATTGATAGCCACCGGCAAAGAAGATATATGCGTGGGATAACTCTCTATGAATACTCCCAGCGCGCTTGTCTTGCCGCCAAAGCCTTGCGCGCCGATTCCCAACTCATTGATCTTGGCAAGCAATTCTTTCTCCAACTCGTCAAGGTGAGGTATGGGATTGGCACTTCCTATCTTGCGGAAAAGCGCGTGCTTGGACATAATGCAGGCTTTCTCAAGCGTACCTCCCAAGCCGACGCCGAGTATAACAGGCGGACAGGGGTTGCTTCCTGCGACCTTTGCCGTCTCTACGATAAGTCTCTTTGCCTCCTCCAGTCCTTGCGCAGGATTGAGAAGATATACCTTGGACATATTCTCGCTGCCAAAGCCCTTGAGCATAACTTGAACTTTGACGTCAGCCCCCTCGACAAAACTCGTATGTACGACCGACGGAGTATTTGTCTTGGTATTTATGCGAGTGACTGGGTCAAGCACTGACTTGCGCAGCGTAACGTACGCTTCTTCGACAGCGTCGTCTATTGCTTCTTGCAACAACTTGCCTGTGAGTATCACTTCTCTGCCTATCTCAAGAAATACCACTACCATTCCGGTGTCCTGGCATACCGGTCTGTGCTCTGCAATGGCAAGGTCAATGTTTTCATTCATTACTTTGAGAGCAAACTTTGCAGTTGGGTTTTGCTCGATTTCATAAGCGCGCTTGAGCGCGATTTGACAACTAGGCTCGACTTCGCAGGATATTTTGTCTATCGTCTGCTTGATTTTTTGCGCTATTATTTGAGTATCTAACTTATACATATACACCTCTTTGCGTATATTTTACCATAATATCATTTGTATATACAATAAATTTATGTTAAAATATTTTGTATGGAGTTTTGTAATCTTGCAAGCGGAAGCCGCGGAAATTGCAGCGTAATATCCACAAACCGCGTCAATATTATGATTGACGACGGATTGAATTTCCGTACGCTTGCAGAAAGAGCAAGGCTGGCAAATATCGACCTGTCCAAAATCGACGCGGTGCTAATCACGCACGAGCACTCCGACCACGTCAAGGGCATTGCAAGTTTTTGCAAAAAATATTCAGTGCCTGTATATTGCCACAGCGAGAGCAAAGAATTTGTCGATCCGATGATATATCCGTATATTGTCGATAGGGATATGGACGCGTCTTTTGAACTTGGAGACTTGACTGTGACACCGTTTCGCCTGCCCCACGATTCCAACTATAATCTCGGGTACAGAATATCTCAAGGCAAAAGCGCGATTTCAATCGCAACCGACTTGGGATTTGTCAGCGAAAGTACGTTGGAGAAACTGACTGGGAGTGACTTGGTAATATTGGAATCCAATCACGATCTTGATATGTTGAGAGAAGGCGCATATCCCTTTATGCTCAAACAACGCATACTCGGCAAAAACGGACATCTATCCAACGACGATTGCGCAAGCGCCATCTTGGAACTTGCAAGGCGCGGAACAAAAAAATTTATACTGGCACACCTATCGCAAGACAACAATACCCCGGAAGTCGCATTTGACTGCGCGGCAAAAAATCTCGAACAAAACTATTTCATTGAAGGTCAAGACGTCTTCGTAGATATAGCAAATCAATATAAATCGACTCGCAAATTTAATATATGAGGAATTATGGCAAAAAATAAACAGACTTTGGATAACGCTAATGAAAAAAAAGGCTTTTTGAAATCTTTTAAAAAGTCTACTCCAAAACTTGAGTTTTACGACGCAAGCGCGATGTTTATAGCGCAGTTTATCTTGCAATATATGCTTCAACTCGTGATGATGATACTTGCCGGAAGCATACTGGCGTATAAGTTGGGCGTTGATATGACCACTCAAGCAGGCTCTGACGCCGTGCAAAACGCTTTCAGCGCATTCACTGCGTCAACAGGCGGAATTATCCTAGTCACTTTGCTCAACGAATCTACGATGTTGCTATCCCCTCTGTGTTATTGGAAAATCAAGTCTTTCAACGTATTCAAAGGCGTAGGCTTTAAGAGAAAAGTAAACGGCGGACAAATCGCATTAACTCTGCCTACTGCAATTGGATTGCTTGCAGGCTTTATGCCTATCGCAAGTATATTCGTATATCTCGTCAACCTGACAGGATATCATTATTCGGGCGCCAATATCGTCGTTGACAGTTTTGGCAAACTCGTATTGTTTTTGATATTCGTTGCCGCAATACCCGCCGTATGCGAAGAGATATTGCACAGAGGCATTATCGCAAGAGGCGGAAGCCGTATTTCGATTTTTGCGGGAATAATGTTGAGTTCCACGATATTTGCATTTATGCACGGCTCGCCAATGCAACTTGTGCACCAATTCTTCGTAGGCGTGGTCTGCTGTCTTGCATACTATATGACAGGCAGTATCTGGATAAGCGCGCTAATTCACTTCTTCAACAACGCAATAACCTTAATCAGCGGTTACGTAATTTATCTCATTACAGGCTCGACGGATTTGGCTATACCTTGGTGGGGTATGCTGATACTTTGCGTATGCGGTCTTGCTATACTGGTAGGCAGTCTTATTGCGCTGTATAAAATCAGTTACGTCAAGCGTCAAAAAGAGGACAACGAGATGGATATAGAGCCCGAACAAGAAGTCGTATATACCGGCAAAAAACGCTTTATCAAGACTTTCAACAATAAATTGGCGTACCTCTTCAAATCTCCAGAGCAAGCAATTGAAGAAAAAAGACAAAAACAAGATCTTGAAGAACAACTCAAAGACTACAGTCCAGAAAAGAAAGAAGTCTACGCTTCTCTGCGCCAGGACGACGACGTTCAACTCAAAAAGAAAAACAGCCGCGGCATAATCTTTGCGCTTGTCGTCGTATTGGTGATCTGGATAATCAATACTATCGGAGGCTATACGTCGTGAACGTAAGAATAGTATGCGTAGGAAAATTAAAGGAAAAATATCTCAAAGACGGCATTGAAGAATACGCCAAAAGATTGTCGAGATTTTGCAAATTTGAGATCGTCGAAGTGAGCGAAGAACTATGCTCCGACACGTCGCAAAAGAATATCTTAAGCGTTAAAAACGCCGAAGGCGAAAGAATAATATCAAAACTCAAAGGCTACTCTATCGCGCTTGACCTCAAAGGCAAAATGCTGACAAGCGAAGAGTTGAGCGCAAAGGTGTCGGGACTTAAACAAAACGGAGTCTCAAACCTCACTTTTGTAATAGGCGGCTCTTACGGTCTTTCACCTCAAGTATTAGACAAATGCGACTTCTCGCTGTGCTTCGGCGCAATCACCTATCCCCATCAACTTATAAGACTTGTACTCACCGAACAAATTTACCGCGCCTTTATGATAGAAGAAGGTAGCGCTTATCATAAATAATCTGCTGCAAATCTCCCAAACATTTATATAAATCTATAGTCAGTTGATTATGTTAAAAACGTCTAGTTGCTAACAAATTTACTTTATTGCAACCGCAGGTTGCGTATTTTCAAGCCCTAGTTTGTAGATTCCGACTTGATTTTATGATATATTTATATTGATAAAGATATAGGGAGGAAAATATGACATTCAATAACAAACTAATCAAATTAAGAAAAGCAAACGCATTGTCGCAAGAAGAACTTGCAGAAAAACTCAACGTGTCTCGACAAGCCGTATCTAAATGGGAATTAGGCGACGTCACACCTGATAGTGACAAGATTATTGCCTTGAGCAACTTATTCGGCGTGACAACGGATTATTTACTCAAGGACGAACTTGAAAATCCCTCAACTACGATAATAATGCGCAGTGACCCGCACAAAAATATTTTGATTAGCAAAGTTTTGAAGTTCCTTTCCACTTTCTTTTACGCTATTGGATTGCTTATTGCTTGGACAATTTGGGCAAACGCAAGCGGTGGATATGCTTTTGACGGACAATATTATAACGGTCCAGATCATCTGGGAGCAGTTGCTATATTCGTGGGAATACTAATTCAAAGCGTAGGTTTTGCTTGCTATTATTTTGCCAACAAATTTCACAAATCACGCTTGTCTTTGGGACAAATATACTTAAACTTCCTGTTTTTACACTATATGCCTTTGTGCGGGGTTTTCAGTTTTTGCGTTTTTTGCGCCCCTACTCCGTATCCGTATATGCCTACGCTTTCTGACTCTGACAGTATGACAATTTTATGGGGAATAATAATTCATATCGTATTTATAGGAATAGTGGGATTGGCATTTTTCTGTAAATATAAAAAACAAAAGAAAGCACAACTCGCGCAAAAACAAGATTAACAAAGATTCTTATATACCATCCTAAACTAAAATGAGTGTATCACGAGTTAGGTACGCTCCTTTTAGCATTAAAGAACGTATTGCAACTGTAAGTTGCGTATTTTCAATGCTGACTTTGTAGATTGCAACTGCCTTTTATGGTATAGTTATATTAGATAGAATTTAGGAGGGAATTATGACTTTCAACGAAAAACTTACCAGATTGAGAAAAACAAGCGGAATGTCGCAAGAAGAACTCGCGGAAAAAGTCGACGTATCTCGTCAAGCCATATCTAAGTGGGAGTTGGGCGACTCTATCCCCGACACAGACAAAATCATTGCGTTGAGCAAAATATTCAACGTAACGACGGACTATTTGCTATTAGAAGAATTAGAAACTCCCAACGCTACGGTAATTATGTGCGAAAAACCTGATAAAAATATATTCGCAAGCAAGTTGTTGCAATTCTTCTCCACTTTTTTTTACGCAATAGGTCTAATCATTTCTTGGATAATTTGGTTGAACGAATACGAAAATCCATATTATAACTATCCTAGACCCACTATAGGCATAATGAGCATATTCGTAGGAATACTCGTGCAAAGCATAGGTATAGCGTGCTATTACGTTGCTAAAAAACTTCATAAATGTAAATTAAAATATAAACACATCTTTATAAACACAGCATTATGGACTTTTATACCTATAGCGGCATTTTATAATCTCTGCGGCGAAACTGTATTTGCGCCATATCCCTACCAAGGTTTATATTATACGTTATTAGGATGGCTATGCTACTTTATAGCAATAGGAGTAGAAGCAATAATAATGTTGATAATTTATAAAAAACGCAAGAAAAAATTAGAAACAGAAAACAAATAGCAAAACGCTCTCGAAATCGAGAGCGTTTCTTTATACAATAAATCAAAGACTTTCGCCAAGAGAATAGGCTTGTCGAAGTTCTTCCCTGCCGTCTATTGCGCATTTCTCGTTTACGCCGCCGACAAGTATTTTTCCCTTGTCTTCAAAGTGAAAGTAATCAACAATAAGTTCGTATTGTCTGACGATTGCGTCAAATACGCAAGGCTTTGACGAGCCTGCGACCAGCAGTAACGCAGTGCTTTTGATCTTGAAGTTTTTGCGCATAGGAGTGTGACAGCGGTCTATGATGTTTTTGAGTTGAGCGCTCACTCCGTAAAAATATACCGGAGAGGCAACGACAAGCATATCTGCGTTTGACATTTTTGCATAAATCTCCGTCATTCTATCCTTTTGAAAACACTCGTTGCCCTCTCTTATAAAACAGGTATTGCAGCCTATGCACGCATTGATCTTATAATCGTTGACAGATACGATTTCCACGTTATGCTTAAGTCTTGCGCCGTCGGCAAAAGCATTTGCCAACATATCGGTATTACTGCCTTTTCTTGGACTGCCTGTCAAAATCAAAATATTCATAAACACCTCTCAATAATATATTAAATAAAAAGACCATTATGCAAACGCTGACGTCAGGAAAACAATCGGTCGTCAAATAAAAATGCGACTGCAATATACAGTCGCGCTTTCTATCATTACTTTTGATTACGCTTTTTTCAATGCGTCAAGTTGCTTAGAAAGTCTTGAAATCTTTCTGCTTGCAGCATTGGCGTGATAAATACCGTCGCTCTTGGCTCTATCAATCAAAGAAATTGTCTCAACCAAAAGTTTTTCTGCCGTAGCCACGTCCTTGCTCTCAATTGCCGCCTCATACTTTTTGATAGCGTTGCGAACTCTGCTACGCTTGGAAGTATTGATCTCGTTTTCTTTTTGAGCGATTATAACTCTCTTTTTCTGGGACTTAATATTTGGCATACTCTCCCTCCGTTAACGTATTTTTACTAACATATTCTAGCATAACAAAATAATTTATGCAACAAAATTTAACATATATTTTTTTCTTTTTATCATTTGAAAGTCCTATTATTCTAACAATTGCCACTTATGGCAATACTCTCGATATGAAAAATATCCAAAATATACGCTATCCAATAATAGAAGCAAGCCAAGATGTAGGCATACAGTCACATTCTTACAAGCAAAAAGGCGTCGACGTAAGCGAAGTGGAAATTGATAAAGTTGCCTCAAGAAAGACAGGTCGCAAAGAAGGTTTTTATTTGACAATATCCCCGACGCCACAAATCAAAAGCAATACGCTCGCCGACGTACTGAATACTAGCATCAAAAAAATCATACGAAAAGTGGACGTAAAAGAGGGAAAAATACTCATCGTGGGACTTGGCAACGAAAACGTAATCGTCGACGCGCTGGGCAACGAAGTAATTAAAAGAATCCGCGCAGGCGGAAAGAAGTTTCGTCTTAGCGCCATTGCGCCGAAAGTTGCGGATATCACAGGCATTAAGTCGTTTGATATAGTCAAAGCAATAAGCGAATACATTAAGCCCAACTTGATAATTGCAATAGATACGCTTGCAACCAACTATATTTCAAGGCTGGGCAACTGTTTTCAACTCACAAGCGCAGGTATTTGTCCCGGTAGCGGCGTTGACAATGCACAACCTTGTCTTGACGGCAACTCGCTTCCCTCTCCTGTCATTGCAATAGGCGTGCCTTTGATAATCTCCGTCGGCAGCATTATGGGTGACAAAAGTGATAAATACTCTCGGTATATGCTCACTCCTCGCGACGTAGATACGCTTGTGGACAACTGCGCAGACGTCATAGCCGACGCAATAAACGCGCTTGGAAGCGAAAACTTGTAAAATATGAATGTCTTAAGAACCAAAGGTCGGGAACTAGTCCCGACCCGAATTTTGGCTTTTGATTGAAGGATAAATTATGGTTTTTGCTTTTGTACTTTGTTTTATCTTTTGTATTTACATTACATTGTATGTCAACATTTAACAAATTGTACCTCAAATTTTTTATTTTTTTGACAAATTAAAAAGGTCGAGACTTGCTCGACCTTCTAATTGGTTGATTTAAATTACTTCTTTTCTACAAATACTTTCTTAAGTTTTGCAAATCTTGGAAGTCCGTCTTCAAGCGGAGCCTTGCTGTCGCCTTGAATGAGCGGCAAAGCGTAATCAATGAAGTCTTGCGAAAGCATTGTGCCGTCGTTGATGATCCACTCAAGCGGAACTTTCTTCTCGGTGTTGGCAGCCTTCTCGACGTTCATAACGCCTACTTTGCACTTATACTTGCCAGACGCCATATCTCTCTTGAGAATTACCATCTTGTCAGTCTTGCCGTTTACAGCATACTTAACAGCCGCAGCGCCAGCCTTGAAAGCCTCTTCTACGTCAGCCTTGGAAGCCAAGTGCGCGCCGCATCTTTGCATAAGCGAAAACTCGATTGCTCTCGTCTTGCAACCAAACTTCTCTTTGCAGATATTTGCAAGAGCCGTGCCTACGCCGCCGAGTTGAGCGTGACCGAAAGAGTCTTTTGCCACGTTTTCGTTTATCTTCTCTGCAATAAGCGTACCGTTTTCGTCGGAGATACCCTCGGAAATTACTACCATACACTTGCCGTTGTTTTCTTTCATCTTCTTATCAACGTCTGCGAGGAACTTGTCCGTAGAGAACGGAATTTCCGGCAAATATATAAGATCCGGACCTAGACCCTTTGCGCAAGCAAGCGCAGATGCAGCGGTAAGCCAACCAGCGTGACGTCCCATCGCCTCAACGACAGTGATCATCGGCGTATCGTAAACGGTAGCGTCCAATTTGAGTTCCATCGTCGTAGTAGCAACGTACTTTGCAGCAGAGCCGTAACCCGGGCAGTGATCCGTACCGAAAAGGTCGTTGTCAATAGTCTTAGGTACGCCCATTACGCGACATTCCCAACCCGACTTCTTCATATACTTGCTGACCTTGTTGCAGGTGTCCATAGAATCGTTACCGCCGTTGTAGAAGAAATAACGAATATTATATTTTTTGAATACTTCAAGCAATCTCTTGTAATCGGTATCGTCTACCTTCTCTGCCTTGAGTTTGTATCTTACGCTACCGAGAGCGGAAGAAGGAGTATTTTTGAGCAACATAAGTTCGCTCATATCCTCTTTGCTGATATCGTAGAACTCTTCGTTGAGTACGCCCTTGATACCGTGAGCAGCGCCGTAAACGGCTGTAATGCAATCTTGTTTCAACGCCTCGGTAAATACGCCCGCTGCGCTTGAGTTAATAACAGATGACGG
>JAIDUV010000041.1 GCA_029060025.1 Clostridia bacterium
ATCCTTATATGTACAATGGCAAAGTACAAGCGCCTACGGCAAAGGTATACAGAAGTAACGGCACGGAGATAACCAATATTACGTTGAAATACAGCGGAGATACAGAAGTATCTGCAAGAGGTAATTATACAATTTCAGTAGAGATAGTAGGCGGATCATATAAGATAATCGACGGAGAGAAGTGCGACTTTTCAATTGTCAAGGCAGTGCTAGACGCTCCTACGCTCAAAGACGATATGAGTATAGTCTACGACGGAAGCGAGAAGAAGTTTGAAGATTACTTTGATATAGATACGAATTTAATAGAGATAGCCAGCGGCGGAGTGGGAACAGATGCAGGCAACTATACTGCGATATTGAGTCTCAAGGATACAGTCAATTGCGAGTGGAGCAAGACAAGCGGCGCGACAGGCAATACGGTGCAAGTCAAGTGGACAATAGAGAAGGCGCACTTGACGGCTGTATGGAACAGTGACGAACACGTGAGAGACGGCAAGGAGTTTACGCCGACAGTAGAGGACTTTGTAGGAATAGCGGCAGTAGACCGCAACGGAGTGGACTTTGCTAATGATGTGACGTACGAAGGAGATATAGGCAAGAGCGAAGTGGGAGCGTATAGCATAAAGGCAATACTCAATGCTACAGCGGCTTGGGCGAAGAACTATATCTTGGACGGCAACGTAGAATGGGCGTACGTAATAATCCCGCAAGAGGGAATGGAAGTCATTACGATAGAGTGGCAAGATACAGAATTGGTATTCAACGGCAAGATACAGATGCCTACATACGTGGTAAAGGATAAGGACGGCAATGACATAACAGAGCAAGTCAAGGGGATGTTGACGTTTGGAGGAGACTATGACAAGTCTAAGTGGGCGGACGATTACCAATTGACAGTCAACCAACCGAGCGGAACATACTTCATAAAGAGCGGCTTAGTATGTAATTACAGTATAAGCATAGACGCCAACGGCAATGGCTACAACCCAAATCCCGACGAAAACGGCGACAAGGACGGAAGCGGAGTTGACTTTGACAGCATACTGCAAGCGGTAAAAGATTACTGGCAGGCAATAGTAAGCGGCGTATGTATAATACTGATAATAGCGTTCTTGGCGAAGACTGCAAGTTACGAAGGCAGACGCAAGAGAGCCAACAAGACAGTAGACGAGAGATACAAGAGTTACTATGCAGGGGCAATAGGCTTGTTTGGTTGGGCGTCAACAAGTTGGACAGTGATAGCGTGCGTATTCATAGCATTGACAGTTGCAAGTTTTGTGATAATGCTGATAGCCAAGAGCAGATGCAGAAAAGCCGAAGACCATCTTGCTTACTCAAAAGAAGATTTTGAGCGTAATCAGATGGATATCGAATACCGTCGACGCGAGGAAGAAGCGCGCCAGCGTGACGAGAATATGCGAATGATGCTTATGAGTATGTTTGGCGGCGGAAATATGAATGCAGGCGGCGGACAAGGCGGAAATATGGGTGGCGGATTCGGCATAGGCGTAGAAGAAATGAGAGGGCTTATATCCGAGACAGTGACCGCGTTGTTGCCGGGTGTACAACAGGCTTTGCCGCAACAGGCGTCTGCGAATGACGAACTAGTAAATAAACTTATTGAGCAAAACGAAAAGTTGATGCAAAAACTTGCAGAGCAGCAGCCTGCCGAGAGAGTTTTTGAGAAAGAAGTCGTATCAAGTAATGCAAACGACGAGGCAATTCAAAAACTTATGGAGCGCAGCGAAAAGAACGACGAGCGAATTGAGCAACTTATGAAAAATCAAGAAGCGCTAATTGCAAAGTTGTTAGAAAAAGACAATTCTCCGCAAGTCGTCGAAAAGTTAATTGAGAAAGAAGTGCCTGTCGAGAAGATAGTGGAAAAAGTCGTCGAAGTACCTGTAGAGAAAATAGTCGAGGTACCGGTCGAGGTCGAAAAAATCGTAGAGAAAGAAGTCAAGGTAGAAGTACCAGTCGAAGTTGAGAAAATCGTCGAAAAGGAAGTACGCGTCGAAGTGCCTGTAGAAAAAGTGGTTGAGAAGGTAGTGGAGAAGCAAGTAAAAGTAACTGCTCCTGCAAAGCCAAAGGTAGAGAAGGCGCCTAGACTTACACTAGACGAAGCGTACGCATTGCTCAGCAAAGAGCAAAAGAAATACTTTGACGGCTTAAGAGACTACGCACTCACAAAGTATAAGTGCAAAGAGAAGAAGTCTACATACTTTGTAGTATACGGACTGACAAGTACAAATCCGTTGTTGAAGTTGACGATAAAGAAAGACACAACGGTAGCGTTACTCAAGATGGAAGACGAGTATATGAAAGACATCAGAAGAGACGCGACAGGAGACGGCACAAA
>JAIDUV010000042.1 GCA_029060025.1 Clostridia bacterium
GCATAAATTATATGGCAAAATTATACAACTTTGCCATATTTTTGTCAATCTGTTATTATGTATTTTATTTAATGACTTTAAACACTTATTTTAAAAGTCCTTTATTATCATTGTCGACGACTTTTGTATACTTGGTTTCTTCAAGTACAGTAAGTTGACTGACGGCTCTTACTTCTTCAACATTCTCTTCTTTTTGCTCTTCAGAATTTCCGCAATTCGTCGCAGTGCCTGACGAAATCAATCTTGCATTTCGCACCTTCTGACAGGTGGCGTCAAGTTTGGTTTCGCACATTCTTTCAAACCATTTTGTCTCAAAATTTATTTTGCCGTACTGCAACAATATCTGCAGAACTATACAAATAACAAATACTATATAACATATCATCTGCACGACTTTTACGTCAGAATTGCCAAAAGTAACCGGATTGCCGTCTTTGATGAATTCAAGAGAGCCTCTGACTAAACCGTACCACCCTAGATAGAATATTGAAAAAGTGCCATTCTTGAGCGGTTTCTTGGGTAAGAAATACATCACAAGCGCAATTGCTAGACCAATTGCGTTGAGCGTACCTTCAAAGAAGAAGGAGGCATAATGCCATTTGCCTGTGCTCTCTATAAATACTGCAAACGGCAAGCGCTGAAGAGCCTCATTGGTAACTTCCACGCCATAAAGTTCTTGATTAAAGAAATTACCCCATCTGCCTATTATCTGACCTAGCAACACTGCAATGACCACACAGTCAGCCACTCGCATAAGCGAATACTTTTTGTTGCGTAAACAACAGAAAAACACTCCTAAAGCGCCGCCGAATATACCGCCGATAATGGTAAGTCCGCCGCTGGATATATCAATTGCGTCAACAAAGCCTTGCCACGAAGATAACGAATACTCATCTCCAATTCGCGGAACGACGTAAAATACTCTGCAGAAAATTACTGCCATTGGAATTACCCATATAAACAATTCCAAAGAAAAATCAAAGTCGACTTGTCTTTTGTAAGCAAGTAAAAGATATAGACAAAATGCAAGAATTATACCTAGAGTAATGACAATGCCGTACCAATATATGGGATTGCCAAACAACGTAAATGCTACTCTGTCGATTGCAAGCAAACTTTGCATTAGAACACCTTTGTCGTACCGTCGTTGCGTACGCCTATGACAAACACGCTGTCAGCGCCGAAGATTGATCTCATACCGTCAACATAAGCGTCGCATTTATTCTTTTCAACGTACGCTATGATAGTGCCTGCAAATCCGCCGCCGTGAACTCTCACTGCCTTTACTCCGTCACTCTTTTTGCTCAAATTGATGGCAAGCGGTATTCTTTGCGTCAAGTCACCGTATGGATAACAATTTTGCAACATAGTGTAAGAACTCTCTCCCGACGCATTTATCATTTCGCAGAACTTGCGTTCGTTGCTCTTCTTGACAGCCTTCGCGCAGGCGTCTACGCGCTTGTTTTCGTCATAGAAATGCATTGCTCTCAAAATTGCTCTGCCAGACAATTTCTGTTGAAGCGCAGGGATAGCCTCATAAAAATCTTTTTCCTTAATCTTGCGAAGTTTCTTTCCGCCCATAGCCTTTGCAACTTCTTCCATCTCCAATCTAATACTTGCGTATTGATCCGTCAAATCGCTGTGGTCTCCGCCGGTATTTATCAATACTATATTAAGATTGTCAAAGTTCCAATCTATTGATTTGAATATCGGATCTTTGGTAGATCTGAAGTCTATATAACTCACTCCGCCAAAAGATATTGCGCTCTGATCCAAAAGTCCGCACGGCTTGCCAAAATACTCCGTCTCGGCAAAATGCGAGGCTTTTGCCTTTGTAAACTTATCGACAGCGCCTCCGTTGAACATCTGATTGAGTATTTCGCAAATCAGCACCTCAAAACAAGCCGAAGAAGAAACTCCCGCGCCTCTAAACACGTCGCTTGTGGTCGTTGCGCAAAAACCTCCGATTTTCAATCCGCTTATCTTGAAATACGCCAAAATACCTCTCACAAGAGCAATTGCGTTGCCTTCTTCGTTTTTTCTTGAAATAAAATCATTAAGTGATACTTCAATGGGAGAAAATCCTATTGATTCTACAATCACTTTGCCTTCGCAAGGCGTGACGCAAGCGAGCGTATCTACAGAAATAGACGCGCAAAGCACTTTTCCATTGTTGTGGTCAGTGTGATTACCGCAAACCTCTATTCTGCCGGGAGACGAATAAAAAACTCCATTCTCTCCGTATTTTTTGCTATGTATATCATATAAATCTTGATATCTTTTGATTTGATATTGAAGTTTGTCTTCTCCGTAAAGTCTTTTAACAACGTCAGCAAATTCCGCGCTGGTTGACAAAGTTTCAATAAATTTCCTATCGGCCATAATTACCTCATAATTTTTAAATTTAAGTAGTAATGCTATACTTAAAGACATTATAGCACAGTAAAATAATAATGTAAATAGTTTAATTGAATATATTTTTTTGCGGCAATGTTAAGGAAATTGATTGTTTCGGAAAAAATTAGGCTTGCATATTTTTTTATAAACTTACAAATAAATTTAGTATTATACGTCGTAAGTATTGCAAAATCTTTTTAAGTATACTATAATATAAATAGCAAATTTTTAACAATATTCAACACTTTGCGAGGTTTTTATGATAGATCAAAATACTTTAAAATCAAAACTAAAACAACTTGTGGATTATGCCAAAGATAACCTGTCTCTTCGCGCAGAAGACGAGGCATTTGTCACAAATACTCTGCTTGATATGTTTTCATTGGGCGCACCTGCTCAGGAATGTGAGCCGTACGGCGACTTTCAGAGCGAAATTGTTGACCCGATAGTAGATTACGCAGTGCAAAACGGTATGGCAAAAGAAGAAGAAAGATTGCTCTTTGAAACCAAATTATTGGGCGCAGTTACGCCATATCCCTCAAGCGTAGTAGATAAGTTTGATACTATTGCCTCCAATAAAGGTGTGCAGTCCGCGACGGATTGGCTCTTCAATCTGTCTATTGCCAACAACTATATACGTATGGCAGATATACGCAAAAATATCAAGTGGCAACATTTGGGTAAATACGGCAATATTGAAATAACGATAAACCTTTCAAAGCCGGAAAAAGATCCAAAGCAAATTGCGCTTGCAAAACTTATGCCAAAGACAGGCTACCCCGCTTGCTTGTTATGTCCGGAGAATGTGGGTTATGCGGGCAATCTAAACCATCCTGCGCGTCAAACTCTGAGAATTATACCAATTAAGTTGGGCGGCGAGAATTGGTCTATTCAATATTCGCCTTATCAGTATTATAACGAGCATATTATAGCGCTCTCCAACGAGCACCGTCCAATGGCTGTCAACAGCGAAACTTTGTATAGACTGATGGACTTTGTGGACTTATTCCCCCATTACTTTATCGGTTCTAATGCTGCTCTGCCGATTGTAGGCGGCTCTATACTTACGCACGACCACTATCAAGGCGGAAGCAAAGTCTTGCCAATGTTTGCAGTCGGCACTCGCAAAAACTATGTCAGCGAAAAATATAAAGACGTATCCGTCAGCATTGCCGATTGGTACAACAGCGTAGTAAGAGTAAGCGGCAAAAGCAAATTCCAAGTACACGAAGTGGCAAGCGACGTGCTGAATTGCTGGGCTACCTGGACAGACGAAAGCGTCAACGTCATCTGTAAGACGTCCGAACAGCACAATGCTGTCACCCCTATCGCTCGCAAGGAAGGAGATACATATATCATAGATATGATTCTTCGCAACAACCGCACCGACGAAGCGCATCCTTACGGCATATTCCACCCAGAAGAGAGATTGCACAATATCAAGAAAGAAGGCATTGGCATAATCGAAGTGATGGGGCTATTCATTCTCCCTGGCAGATTAAAATCCGAACTTGAAGTAATAAAAGATTATCTCACCGGTAATAAAAATATCGACTTCAAAGAGTTGAGCGATCCAGAAAATCCGATGTTCAAACACGCACAAACAATAATTCAACTCGTCAACGACCACGGTTCCAACCGTGACAGAGTCTATGCCGACAGAGTTGTGACAAACTACGTCAACGATGCTTGCGAGCAAATTCTAGAATGTACCGCCGTATTTAAAAACGACGAAAAAGGTCAAGAGGCATTCATCAAATTTATTGAACAAGGACTTGGCTATAAGGAAGCATAAAGCAGTTGCAAACTTGTTGCAGTTAAAATTCAAAGTGTGAATAGTTGTATCCAAATTCATAAGCGTAATATAAAAGAGATTATTCAAACTGAATAATCTCTTTTGTTATAATATTTTAATCTTAGATTTTGCTAGTCTTTGCAATAATGACTATTTATCAGTACTCTTTTCTATCCGCTAAAGCGCGAGAAAGTGACACTTCGTCTGCGTATTCTATATCACTTCCCATAGAAATACCGCTGGCAAGACGGGTTACTTTGATACCCATTGGCTTAATAAGTCTTGCGATATATGTAGCAGTTGCTTCCCCATCAACGTCGGGATTGGTTGCCATAATGACTTCCTTTACGCCGACAAGTCTACCCATCAATTCTTTGATACGAATGTCGTCGACGCCTATGCCCTGCATTGGATTGAGAGTACCTTGCAATACGTGATAGACGCCGTTGAAATCTTTGATTTTTTCAAAGGCAATCACGTCCTTTGGTTCCTTGACAACGCAAATGACAGATTTGTCTCTTGTGGCGCAAATTTCACAAACGTCGTCGTCGGTATAATTGCCGCAAATCAAACAGTAATGAATACTCTTTTTTGTCTCAACGAGCGCTTGAGCAAAGTCTTGCACTTCATCTTCGCTCATATTGATTATCTTATAAGCGTAGCGCTGAGCCGTCTTTGCTCCTACTCCCGGCAATTTTGAAAATTGCGCGACAAGTCTAGCCAAAGGTTGAAAATAAGACATATTATACACCAAGTCCGGCGAACTTGCCGAGTTTTTCCTCTCTGATTTCTTCTGCTTTTGCAGTAGCGTCATTGAAAGATGCAACAATAAGATCCTCAAGCATCTCAATATCGTCGGGATCTACCGCTTCAGGTTTAATTTTTACTGCCGAAACTTGTTTTTCACACGTCATAGTTACTTCTACAAGTCCGCCGCCGCTAGTGCCTGTGACTTCAATAGTTTTAAGTTCCTCTTGCGCTTCCATCATTTCTTGTTGCATTTTTTGCGCTTGACGCATAAGTTGTTGCATATTGCCCATTCCGCCGCCAAAACCGCCAAATTTACCCATATATATAATCTCCTTTATAATTATTATAATATTTTATCATTATTTTTATCTAAATTTTATTACGTAATATAATTGACCTTTAATCAAAATAAGATTTCTTGGCTTCGCTCGAAATGACGAAGCAATCGACTTCTCTACTTATCTCAAAATGACAATTCAACTATTACTGTTTTTTAGAATTTGTGACGTTGACCATTTCTTCGTCAAACAAATCCTGCACTTTCTTTACGTCGTTGTTGAGAGCCTTTTCTTTGTCAAAAAAACTTATCTCAACGGCAGTTATCTCAAAGTATCTCTTGCGAATTATATTCTCAAACTGCTTGAGATACTGTTTTATCACAGGAAGATTTTTTTCGCTTTCGACTTTGATATACAATACTCCGTCGTCAAAATTCAAATTCTCTCCTGTAATTCCCGCGGCGCAAGTATAGGCTTGCTGTGACCCGCTTGCCTTAATGGAGTTGAGCAAAAAGCCCCACACTTCTCCCAAGTCAAGTTTAAGCGAATCGTCGGCGTCACCAAAATGTTTTGCCATAGTCCTTATCTTAGACTCTACGTCTTTCAATCTTCTTATCACGGCGTCGCCGTCAAGGTCGATTGTCAAATCGCACGCTTTGACTACGCTCATCTCCAAAGTGATTATCGGCGAAGAAGACGTACGCAATTCGTTCTCGATATTGACAAAAATCTCAATTATGCGCACCAAAGACCCATTGTCTGTATTGTTGGCAACTGCGACGAGAGAATCATAAATATCTTTTGGCAAAGACAAAAATGAGTTTGCGTTGGAACAATTGAGTATATAGAGCATTGCTCGCATCATTTTGGATATATCCCTTGCTAGCAACGCTACGCTCTTGCCAAGCGAAACTATTTTGTCAGTTATTTCCAAGGCTTTTTTTGCGTCGTGGTCTATAATTGCAGAACAAAGTTCTACTATCAATTTTGGCGAACTTGCTCCCAAGACTTCGAGTACGTCGTCGTAAGTGAGTTTTTCCTGCGTATAAGATAGGCACATATCAGCAACTGAAAGCATATCTCTTACGCTTCCGTCTCCAGCCTCGGCAATAGCGCGTACAGCCTCTTTTTGATATTCTCTGCCCTCTTTGTCAAATATGCTTGCTAAATAATCGGCAAGTTCTACCGTCGACAGCAATCTAAAGTCAAAGCGCATACAACGCGACAAAATCGTCTGCGGAAGTTTGTGCACTTCAGTAGTAGCAAGTATGAAAACTGTATGCTCGGGCGGCTCTTCCAACGTCTTGAGAAGCGCATTGAAAGCCTGCATTGTGAGCATATGAACTTCGTCTATGATATAAACTTTGTATTTGCAAGCAACCGGAACGTACTTGACCTTCTCAATCAAGTCTCTGATATCGTCTACGCTGTTGTTAGAGGCCGCGTCCATCTCAAGTATATCCATATTGTTGGGACTTGAAAGTGCCTTACATACTTCGCAGACTCCGCACGGCGAGCCGTCGGATAGCGGAGAAAGACAGTTGATTGCTTTAGCAAAAATCTTGGCAGTAGACGTCTTACCTGTGCCCCGAGTGCCTGTAAAAAGATAAGCGTGCGAAATTTTGCCCGCAAGCACCGCATTTGACAAGGTCTTGATAATATGCTTTTGACCCAACATCTTATCAAAAGAGTCGGGTCTATATTTTCTGTATAAAGACGTATATGATGCCATATTCACCTATTACTTCTTCAAAGGCTACCGCAACGGATAGCCTTTGAATTATATTGCTTAAAAAGTTTTGTTATTCGTTAAAATCAGATTTGTTCTCTTCGTCGACAACTTCTTCTTTTACTTCTTCTTCAACTTTAACTTCGCCAACTTCTTGAGCGTCGACTGTGTCTCCAAAGACGTTTTCTACCTTTTCCTCGACAACGTCTGCGGTAGACTTAGAATTTTCTGACTCTACGATAAATTGTCTTACTGCGTCAGAGTTTTCCCAACCGAGAATTTCTGCAACTTGAGTATAAGTTCTCTCTTGAGTCTTAGAATCTACGTTCTTAAGTTGTTCTATAAACTCGCTTGCTTCTGCCTCATTCATAGTACCTGCGGCTTTCTTTCTAGCCATAACTCTTGCGACAGCCTCAACCTGTCTCTTTTCTGTAAACGTATAGAAGAAGAGAGGAATTACGCAAGCAGCCATTGACAGTCCGCAAAGAAGCGTAGTTGCCATCCAGTTACCTTCGATAACCTTTTGGAATTCAGGAGTTGCGACAAGTTCTGGCGTAACATCTTTGACATCAAGTTCGTCATAGCCGTAACTGCCGAGTACCATCAATGTTACGAAAGCCGTAAGAGCCATACCAATCTTGGATATGAGCGTCTGCATTGAGAAGCAAATACCCTCTGCTCTCTTGCCAGTCTTGTCTTCAAGATAGTCGATAGAGTCTGCAATCATTGAATATGTAAGAATGTTTGTAAATCCTGAAGGTATACCTGCCAAGATAATAATGATATAGAAGAATATCTGTGCAGCCGTACTAGTACCATTGGAAGGCAAACCTATGAAGTACAATACTACAAGCAAGATACCGCCAATAAGGTGCGACCATATCAAGATATCTCTCTTACCCAATTTCTTGGAAAGCACCGGAGTGAGCAAGGTTGCAAGCAAACCGCCAGGCACAACCAACAGGAAGATTACCGATGCCAAACCTTGGCTTTGCAAATTATATTTTGCGTAGTATATTGCGGTCGTCATATAAATCGTACGAAGTCCGCCGATTATACCCATCAATATCATAAGAAGAACAGGCTTGTTCTTTGCAAGAAGTTTCAAATTCTCTTTGAGAGTAGTCGTACTCTTCTCGTCGTAGAATCTTTCTTTGCTATTCTTAAAGCCAAGCCAGAAAGTAGGAACGGCTATCAATACGCTGACAATAGCAACTATGATATATATCCAAGTCAAATTTTCTTTTCCTACGGTCTTGGAATCCGCTACGACAGGAACAAGGACAGAAACTATACCGCTACCGATCGTGGAGAAAAGACGCGCAACTGTCAAAAGCGTATTTCTCTTGTCTGTGTCGGAAGTCATTGAAGAAGCCAAGCCCCAGTACGGAACGTCTACAGACGTATATGCAATACCCCACAACAAATAAATTACTGTAGAATAAGCAAACTGTGCTTGCGGCGACCATTTAAATGACGTGAAAAGTAAAATCGTAAGCACGGCAATAGGTATAGGCGAGAATACCAAATAAGGTCTCATCTTACCCCACTTGCTGTGAGTCTTGTCTACGAGCGTACCCATAATAGGATCGTTGAATGCGTCAAAAAGTCTCGCTGCAAGGAACATCCAAGCAAGCCACAATGCCTGTACGCCCGCAACTTCGGTCATATAGACCATAAAGAACGTCGTGACTAACTGACAAATGATGTTTTGTCCAAGACCTGCTACGGAATAAGACAAAACTTCTTTCGGTTGCATTTCTTCTTTTTTCGTCGGATCTGTGCCGAAGAATTTTCGAAGAAGTTTGTTTTCATTTAGTGAAGCCATAATTTCCTTTCCTTAAATTTAACATAGATTTTGTAATTTACATTATATCTATAATATCACAAAAAAAATTTGAGGTCAATACCTTAATATTAAAAATATATTAAATTATATAATATTATAGTTCAGTCAATATCTACAGTAATAAATTATCATAGCCTTATTATAATATTTGAATATTTACAATTCTCCACTTGCAAAAGTATCTCATCTTCGCCCTTTCTTGTAGATAATTTTGGTTGCATAAAATTCAAAAGTCTTGTCAACAATAACTTTAAACCGATAAATTGCATATAATTTATCAGGACTAACTCTGTGGAGAATTATTATGATAAAAAGAGGCGAACTATATTACGCAGACCTTAGTCCCGTCGTAGGAAGCGAACAAGGCGGTATCCGCCCCGTCCTCGTGGTGCAAAACGACGTGGGTAACAAATACAGCCCCACCGTTATTGCCGCCGCTGTGACAAGCCAGATAAATAAGGCAAAATTGCCTACGCATATAGAACTTTCTGCAGGAGATTACGGACTAAACAAAGATTCTGTCGTATTACTCGAACAAATACGTACGCTTGATAAAAAGCGGCTCAAAGACAAAATAGGCGAAGTTCCGCTTGATACTATGCAAAAAATAAATCAGGCGCTTATGATTAGCCTAGGCTTTTATTGAGATAGCGTACTTGCGATTGCAAGTACGCTATCTTAAGTTATGTTTTGACTTCACTTCGTTACGGTTGAAATGACGTAACAATGATTTAGATTTCTCCATTTCGCTGCGCTACAGTCGAAATGACATATATTTATCTTATAAAGTTTGTTCTGGTTCCGCTCTCGTTCTTAGGCGGCTCGATACCGTTCTGTTTGCCAAGTTCAATGCACTTCATAAGCCATACGAGATTGCGAGCGGCGTTGCGCATCGTCTGCAACCCCTCCAAATCCTGCTCTACCTGTTCGGGTTGGTTACCGTGCACCATATTCCAATAACTTGACGACGCAATTGGCATTTGCGCTATAGTAAAATACTTATTAAGTACGTCGATAGACGCGGTAGTGCCCGCTCTTCTTGCGCTTGCGACGGCAAACGCAGGCTTCTGTCTGAAGACTCTGCTACCAGCATAGAATACTCTGTCAAGCAATGACAGTATTCTGCCGCTCGGGTGCGCATAGTAGACAGGCGTACCGAAGACAAAACCGTCGCATTCGCTTGCCTTTTTGATAAGAGTGTTGACGATATCGTCGTCAAAAACACAAGTATTGTTCTTGAGTTTGGTCGCGCATTGCAGACAGCCAATGCAATCTCTTATGGGAGTGTTGCCGACTTGGAATATCTCATAGTCTACTCCGTTTTCAACAAGCACCTTTGCGACTTCTTCAAGCGCTCTATTGGTGCAGCCTTTTGCTCTGTTGCTTCCATTGATAAGTAATACTTTCATATATGTTCTCCTTTTATGATCTTTTTTAATTGGTTGAGATTTCTCCATTACGCTACGCTTCAGTCGAAACGATTATATTGCCTCGTGCGAACGTCAATAACCTATATTTAAACTAATGCTTTGTTTGTCTCGAGCGCGGAGATTAGTTGTATTTTTGTCCGTGCTAGGGCGAAACGAAGTCGTCAAGTGTACTTGCCGTACACGTCGACTTCTTGAGTCCCGACGTTAGGGCAAAAAGACGGCTGATATACACGCTCGGTTACTTACTTTGTTATCCTACATATCTCCCTAGCAACGTCACTGGGCAAAACCCCATACTCGCTAAACTCTTCCGTCAAGTCTTTTGCAACCTTTGCAGTAAGATATGCCGACGAATACGCACTCTCAATGGGCGCAATAGCCTGCGAAAGCATACCTAGCATTACGCCGCTCAAGGTATCTCCGCTGCCGCCTTTGGAGAGTTCCGCCCCGCCGTTGACCACCATATATACCTGTCTGCCGTCTGTAATTACACTGCTTGCGCCCTTAAGCAAAACAGTGACTTTATACTCCTTCGCAAAGGACTTGGCAATGCCTATTGGGTCGTCGAGTATCTCTTCTACGCTCTTACCGCAAAGACGCGACATCTCTTTTACGTGAGGCGTGAGAATAATTTGCGCTTTTGCGCATTTGAGCATCTCAACATTTGTTGCCAAAGAATTGAGTCCGTCTGCATCAATTATAACGTCTATAGGATAATTTTTTATAATATGCTCTATTATCTTTGCGTTTTGGCTATAGCGGTTACCCATTCCCATACCTATAGCAAGACTATCCACGCCTTTTAACGCATTGTCTATCTCTTGCTTATCAAAGACAAAATATCCGCCGTCATCGGCTATGCCTATCACCGTACTTTCCATCACACTACACAAGATACTGTCGACGTGACTTTGCGGAACGATAATCACGTTGAGTCCGCCACCGCTTCTCAATGCGCACAACCCCATATTTGCAAGCCTAACCGCGCCGAGATAATTTCCGCAACCGCCCATTATCGCGCTCTTACCAAATGTACCCTTGTGCGTATTGTGCTTGCGTTTTGGAAAAAGCGCTGCAACGTCTTGCTCTTCAACTATATCTGCGCCGTCGACGTGTAAACCTATACCCACGTCGATTATAGATAACTTGCCTGTCATATCCTTACCGTCGTTGAGATAAAGCCCGCTCTTGGCAAATTGGACAGTGATCGTTTCGTCAGCCTTTACGCAAGTGACGTATCTTCCGCTATCTCCGTCAAGTCCGCTGGGAATATCCACGCTTATCTTATACGCTCGGCTTGCGTTTATCTTGTCTATTACTTCGGCGTATTGCTGTCTCGGCTGTCCTTTAAATCCAGTACCGAAAATACAATCGACTATTATATCAAAGTTATAGTCGCACTCGCATATAGGATATATCCTCTCGTAGCCCTTTGATTGCAAAATATCGTAATAGTATCTGCCGTCCTTACTCATATCCCCCAATAGGTACACTTTGGGAAATATCCCATTGTCTGCCATAATGCAAGCAAGCGCAAGACCGTCTCCGCCATTGTTGCCTTTGCCGCAAATTATTGCAACGCTGCCTTGCCATACTCTGCTGTCATACACCGCTTGCGCAACTCTGCGCATTAACTCCCTCGACGGTATTCCGCCTTCAATAGTACGGCTGTCGCAGTAAGCCATTTGAGTTGTCGTAAGAACTTTTTTCATATATCAATCCTCGTCGACGATTTTCAATACGGCAAGCGCTTGGGATATGTCTTCCCACTCATAGCCCCTGTATTGCAAAAATCTTATCAACTTTGCCCTGTATTTGGGATTGTGGATATCTTGGTTTTTACTGTGCTTCTTAGCAAGTTCTTCGCACGCGTTGTCTTTTGGCATTTGCGACAACGCCTTGTCTATTATATCTTCCGCTACGCCTTTTCCGCGAAGTTCCATCTTCAGCCTTGTCTTGCCTTTGATATTGCTATTGAGCGCTATATACGAGCGCGCGTATTCTTCGTCGTTGATATATCCGTAATGCTTACACTTGTCTACAGTATATTCTACGATTGCTTTGCCGTATCCCTTCTCGTACAACTTATTAGTGAGTATCTTTGCCGTGGGCGTATATTTGCTTATGTACGTAAGCGCGTAATCAAACGCCTTGTCCTTATCACTGTCAAAGATAACTTTGTCAAGAGTGTCCTTGTCTATCTCCGCGCCTATCTCCAACTTGTGATTGTACACCGCAATCCTGCTCACGCCTGAATAAAAAGAGCCGTCGACAAAGAGATTAACTCTGTCGATATTCTTTGACTGCATTGTGATATTTGTGATTATCATCTGCGCTTTGCTCCTTTTGAATTTGGCTTATTTGGACGGTATTCCTTTTTATTATTTGCGATTTTACCCTTTTGACGCTCCCTGTTGGCTTTTGCAATAGCCTCTTCTTTAGTCGGCTTGACAAGGCAGTCTTCGCCAAAGCCTATCAAGTCCTGCCGTCCCGCCTCTTTGAGCGCCTCGACGATAATATCGTAATTACTCTTCTTGCGGTATTGCATCAACGCTCTTTGATACGTCTTTTCCTTTTTGGTCTTTGCGACATATATCGGCTTCATAGTATCGGGGTTTATACCGGTATAGTACATACAAGTCGACTTCGTAGACGGCGTGGGATAAAAGTCCTGCACTTGCTCGGGCATATATCCTATTGACTTGAGATACTGCGCAAGTCTTATCGCGTCTTTAAGCGTACAGCCGGGGTGCGAAGAAATCAGATACGGCACGAGATACTGTTTCTTGCCGAGTTTTTTATTTATTGCGTCATACTTGTCTTTGAACTTGAGATATACTTCAAACGGCGGCTTGTTCATTGCTTGCAAAGTTGCGTCGGAGATATGCTCGGGCGCAACCTTGAGTTGACCGCTGACGTGGTGCTTGATAAGTTCGTACAGAAATTCGGGATCTTTGTCATACATAAGATAGTCAAAGCGTATGCCAGAGCGAATAAACACTTTCTTAATTCCCTCTATCTGTCGCAAGGTCTTGAGCAAATCAAGGTATTCTCTGTGGTCTACTTTCATTGCAGGGCAAGGCTTGTAGCCTATGCAAGACTTGTCTTTGCATACGCCCATAGTCTTTTGCTTTTCGCACGCAGGGTCTCTGAAGTTTGCCGTAGGTCCGCCCACGTCGTGAATATATCCCTTGAAATCTTTGTCGGTGACAAAACTCTCCGCCTCTTTGACGATATTCTCTTTGCTGCGTTTTTGCACTATACGCCCTTGGTGAAACGCAATTGCGCAATAGTTGCACGCTCCAAAACAGCCTCTGACGGACGTCAAAGAATACTTGACCTCTTCTATTGCCGGTACTCCTCTGGTATAACTGGGGTGATATGTCCTTTCGTACGGCAGGTCGTATATCTCGTCCATTTCTTTTACGCTCAAAGGATATTGCATAGGATTTTGCACAAGATATTTGTCACCGTGCTTTTGCAATAACGTCTTGCCGTGATATGGGTCGTTGTTGGAATACTGCGCATTGAAAGCCTGTACGTACTGAATCTTATCTGCCTTGACTTGCTCATACGACGGCGAAAAAACGACAGTGTGATCTTCAATGCCCTTTTTGAGTTTGGCAGAAAGATTATCATAACTTGATAAATAACACGTGCCTCTGACGTCCTTGATTTTGTCAAGCGGCACGCCCTTTTTTACCATATCGAAAATTTCTTTCAACGGTCTTTCGCCCATTCCGTAAATAAGAAGGTCGGCTTTGGAAGATACCAAAATGCTTGGCAAAACGCTGTCTTTCCAATAGTCGTAATGCGCAAATCTGCGAAGCGAAGCCTCTATTCCGCCAATGACAACAGGCGTGTCGGGATAAAGTCTCTTCAAAGCATTGCAATATACGTCAACGCACCTGTCGGGGCGCTTGCCTACGTCTCCGCCCTCGCTGTATACGTCGCGAGTACGTTTTATCTTTGCGACAGTATAATTATTGACCATACTGTCGACTACTCCGCTCGACACCATAAAACCGTACTTGGGTTGTCCAAAGCGAGCAAAGTCGGCGTCATTCTGCGGTTGAGGAATAATAGCCACGTCAATGCCGAGAGATTGCAAAAGCCGAGACACGATTGCGTGTCCGAAAGACGGATGATCTACGTATGCTTCGCCTATCACGTAGACGATATCTACTTGACGGTCTCCAACTTCGCTTTTGGTTATCGGTAAAAATGCCATACTATATTGCTCTATTCCTTATTTCTTACAATCTCATATTAGGACTCTTTTTTAGCAAGAAGTGAAATTTATCTCTAAATAGGTAGAGATTTCTCGACTTCGCTCGAAATGACATCACACTAATCTGTCAATTGTCATTTTCATATTCTTAATTAAATACGCATATCGTAAAAATATGCGTATTTTATTTCAATGCTTGCATAGTAAGCAATTCAACTTGCCACCTGCGAATATAACCGCCGTTGTGTGGCAATATCACTGTACTTTAAGTAAAATTTCTACTTGAAGTATTTAACTCCGCTTTCAAAGAGTTTCATATCGTAATTGCCTTCTACGTTCTTGTAAAGGTCTGCGTCAATTCTCTCTGCGTGTCCCATCTTGCCAAGCACTCTGCCGTCGGGAGAGATAATACCCTCGATAGCGTACATACTTCCATTGGGATTAAACGGCGAAGTCATCGTCGCGCTGCCTGTCATATCTACGTATTGCGTAGCCACCTGACCGCCCTTGATTATCTTGTCAAGTTCTGTCGCGCTTGCAACAAATCTACCCTCTCCGTGACTGACCGGTACTGCAAATACGTCGTCAACTTTTACGCCGCTGAGCCAAGGTGACTTATTGGTAGCCACACGTACGTTGACTATCGTCGATACGTGTCTGGAGATATTGTTGAAAGTCAAAGTCGGAGCGTCGCTCTTTTGCTCTCTTATATCACCGTACGGTACTAAACCAAGTTTAACAAGCGCCTGGAAGCCGTTGCAAATACCCAAAGCCAAGCCGTCTCTCTCATAGAGCAACTTCATAACTTGCTCGGCAATACGCGGATTTCTAAATGTCGTCGCGATAAATTTACCGCTGCCGTCAGGCTCGTCACCGCCGCTGAAACCGCCCGGGAATGCAAGAATTTGAGACTCTTGCAACGCTTTGACTATTGCCTCTGCTGAATCTTCTATATCCTTTGAAGTTTGGTTCTTTATAATAAGTATATTTGCTTTTGCCCCTGCTCTCTCAAAGGCTCTTGCCGTGTCGTATTCGCAGTTCGTACCAGGGAATACAGGTATAAATACTCTAGGCTGAACGATATTTCTCGGAGCCTTATCTACCTTTCTTGCGCAACAGATAAGATTCTTTACTTCTCCGCTTGCAGGAGCAGTCGTCGGGAATACCTTGTCAAGCGTGCACTCAAATGCGGCTGCAGCGTCGTTCATTTTAAGTTGTTTTCCGCAGAGGTCTGCCGTATAAGTGCCGTTGAGCGTAGCCACTTTCTCCACGTCAAATCCCTTCAAGTCACTTATATCGTCGCAAAGTATAACAAAATCACCGAATGAAGGCGCAAACATATCCAAAGATATATCGTCCCAGGTCGCGCCGAGTTTGTTACCCATACAAGCCTTGAATACGCTTGCGATAACTCCGCCCTCTTCCACTACGTTGCAGGCTTTTATCTTGCCGTCTGCCATAGCCTTGCCGAGCGCGCCGTATAATTGCAAGGTCCTTGCAAAATCTGGAATGGAATATTCGTCCTTTGGTATTGCAACGTGATAGATATCTTTTGCACCCATATTCTCGGCAAAAGTGTTTGTGACTATCTTGCTTGCCTTGCCTATACCCATTGCAAAAGAAATGAGCGTCGGAGGTACGTCTATATGCTCAAATGTACCGCTCATACTATCCTTGCCGCCTATCGCGCCAACGCCGAAACCTATCTGAGCGTACAATGCGCCGAGAAGAGCCGCCAAAGGCTGTCCCCATCTGTCTTTGTCTTGATTGAGTTTTTTGAAAAACTCTTGCAACGAAAGTCTTACCGTGTCTACGCTTACTCCGCAAGCCACTTGCTTGGACAGAGATAGCAGTATCGAATATATCGCGCCTGTGAACGGCGAAGCGCTCATAAGTTGAGGTGAGCAGCCGTACGTAGATACCGTCGCAGTGTCGGTGCGTCCGCTTACCGGAGGCTTACAAGCCATTGCGATAGCGGGAGTAAGTTGATACTTACCGCCGAAAGGCATAAGCACGCTTGACGCGCCAATCGTGCCGTCAAACATTTCGCCAAGTCCCTTGGTCGAACATACGTTGAGCCTTGACAGTTCGTGCTGAACAGCCTGCGCAAACTCGCCTTTGTCAAAAAGTTTTTGCGTCTCTTCGTTGACGCTGTCCATATAATTCGTTGCCCTCTCTACGATATGCGCATCCTGCATTTGCTTTACGCCGTTGGTATCGAGGAAAGATCTCTTAAGGTCTACTATGCAATTGCCTGCATAGAACATTCTCATTCTGCCGTTGTCGGTCACTTCGGCAACTGCAGTAGCCGCGAGGTTTTCGCTCTTTGCGTACTCAATAAACTTGTCTACGTCATTTTTGTCGAGTACAACAGCCATTCTCTCTTGCGACTCGGATATAGCAAGTTCGGTACCGCTCAGTCCCTCGTATTTCTTTGGCACTCTGTCAAGGAAGATGTCAAGGCTGTCTGCAAGTTCGCCTATCGCAACGCTTACGCCGCCTGCGCCAAAGTCGTTGCACTTGACAATGAGCGTAGATACGTCTTTGTTGCGGAAAAGTCTTTGTATTTTTCTCTCGGTTGGCGGATTACCCTTTTGCACTTCTGCTCCGCATACTTCGACTGATTTTTCAGTATGCGCCTTGGACGATCCAGTTGCGCCGCCGCAACCGTCTCTGCCTGTCTCTCCGCCGAGAAGTACTATAATATCTCCCTCGACAGGCTTTCTTCTGACGACATTCTCCTTGGGAGCGCCTGCGATTACGTAACCTGTCTCAAGTCTCTTTGCCTTATAATTTTCGTGATACATCTCGGCAACTAATCCAGTCGACAAACCTATCTGGTTGCCGTAACTAGAGTATCCGGCGGCAGCCGTCTTGGTGATAACTCTCTGCGGGAGTTTTCCCTTCAAAGTCGCAGATATATCTTCTGTGGGGTCTGCGCAACCTGTTATTCTCATTGCCTGATACACGTAAGTTCTGCCCGAAAGCGGATCTCTGATTGCTCCGCCAAGACAGGTAGCCGCGCCGCCGAAAGGCTCGATTTCCGTCGGGTGATTGTGCGTCTCATTCTTAAACATAATGAGCCACTTCTCAAGTTTGCCGTCATTGTCCACGTCGACTTCGACGGAGCAAGCGTTGATTTCGTCACTTACGTCGAGATTGTCGAGTTTGCCCATCTTCTTGAGTTTTTTGACGGCAATAGTAGCAATATCCATAAGACAGGGATATTTATCCTCTCTCTTTGCGTTAAATTCTTTAAACAAATCATTATATAATTCAAGCGCCTTGCCAACGTGCGGGTTGTTGCTGTCCACGTCGATTTTGGTAAGTTGAGTTGCAAAAGTAGTGTGACGGCAGTGGTCAGACCAATAAGTGTCAATGACCTTGATTTCGCTCTCGGTAGGATTGCGATGCTCGCCCTTGAAATAATCTCTGACGAATATCAAATCCTTATCACTCATAGCAAAGCCTACTTTCTTGTGATAATCGCGTACTTGAGCGTCACTCATATCTATAAAGCCGTCTATAGTAGGT
This sequence comes from Clostridia bacterium, assembly GCA_029060025.1. GTDB lineage: Bacteria > Bacillota > Clostridia > Christensenellales > UBA3700 > RACS-045. Next base: position 17,994 of record JAIDUV010000042.1, read on the forward strand.
ACTGTGAGATTTTGAACGACTTCCTGTTGCAAGGTATCGGGAATTTGCATAGAGCCTTCTCTGCTCTCTACAGGGTTGATAAGATACTTGCGTATTCTTGCAAACTGCTCTTCGTCCACTCCCTTAAAAGCATAAAGTTTTGCGCACTTGATAAGCGGTCTTTGCGACATAGAAAGCAACTGCACGCATTGCATTGCGCTGTCTGCTCTTTGGTCGTACTGACCGGGAAGATACTCAACTGCCAAAAGCCTATAGCCGTCAAGGTCAGGCATCTGCTCAAACAAGTTGTCAACGGGCGCTTCGCTAAAAATCGTCGTCTTGGCGCTTGCATAGATTGCCTCGTCAAGATTTTCGATATCGTACCTGATAAACTCTCTCACGTCTTCGACTGCAATGCCAAGCACGTTTTGTATATCGGAAGAAGTCTTCTTTGCCGATACGTTGTACCCATCTTTTTTCTCTACGAAAATTCTCTTTACCATTTCTTTTTCCTTTATATATTGTTTTATCTATATTAAATTATTGTCGTATTTATACTGATTGCTATTTCTCCACTTCGCTTTTTCTTCGGTCGTAAGGAGCGAAGCGACGGCATAGCGAGCGAGCAGATGCGTCTCGCGCGAGCGTCAATGACAGTTAGATTACTCAAAGCCATACGCAAAAGCGGAGATTAGTTGTATTTTTGTCCGTGCGACGGCAACCGAGCGGTGAGCGTACTTGCCGTACGTGACCCCGAGGGCGTCCTAGCCGTTAGGGCAAAAAGACGGCTGATATACGTTTTTGCTACTTTTTGATGCCGATGTCGCGTCGGAAAAACGCCCCATCAAAGTGCACCTTGCTCACAGCCTCATACGCTTTGGCTCTTGCCTCGTGTATATCCTTACCCATAGCCGTTACGCCAAGCACTCTTCCGCCGCTCGTAACGAGTTTGCCGTCCTTGATAGCCGTACCTGCGTGGAAAATCAAAATATCGTCGGCAATATCGCCTATCGTGATTTCCTTACCTTTCTCGTAACTCTCGGGATAGCCTCCGCTTGCCATAACTACGCATACGCAAGCGTCGTCGGACCACTCGATATTTATTTTGTCAAGCGTGCCGTCTACGACTGCGTTGAATATATCGCACAAATCAGTCTTAAGTCTTGGCAAGACAACTTGGGTCTCGGGATCTCCAAAACGCGCGTTGTATTCCACTACCTTTGCGCCGTCGTCGGTGAGCATAAGACCAAAGTAAAGCACTCCCTTGAAAGTCCTGCCCTCTTTGTTCATAGCGTCGACAGTGGTAAGAATGATTTTGTTCATTACTTCTTCTTCAACCTCTTTGGTATAGATAGCAGACGGAGAGAATGTACCCATACCGCCGGTATTGAGACCTTGATCGTTGTCATACGCTCTCTTGTGATCTCTTGCATTGACCATTGGGATAATAGTCTTGCCGTCGCAGAAAGAAAGTATCGACACTTCCTGTCCTACCATAAATTCCTCGACGATAACTCTCTTGCCCGCGTCCTTAAACTTGCTGTCGATCATCATTTCTTTTGCGGCTTGCAATCCCTCTTCTTTAGTATTGCAGATAATTACGCCCTTGCCAAGAGCAAGTCCGTCAGCCTTAACGACTAGTGGGTACTTTGCCGTTGCAAGATACTCCACAGCATTATCGTAATTGTCAAACTCTTCGTACTTTGCCGTAGGAATGTCGTACTTCTTCATTAAATACTTGGAAAAAGCCTTGCTTGCCTCTATTATTGCGGCGTTGGCTCTAGGTCCGAATACTCTGTGACCTTTCTCCTCAAGTCTGTCGACAAGACCGGCAGCCAATGGATCGTCGGGCGCAACCACAGTCAATTCTATATCCTTGTGGCTGTCCACAAAATCTACGATAGCGTCAAAATCCATTACGGATATTGGTACGCACTCGGCAATTTGACTTATTCCTCCGTTACCCGGAAGGCAATATATTTTGTCCACCTTGGGACTCTTTGCAAGCGACCAGCATATCGTATGTTCGCGTCCGCCGCTGCCTATGACTAATACGTTCATAAAAACTCCTTTGCAGATTAAGATTTCTCCACTACGGTCGAAATGACATTATTTATCCGCAATTATTCATTCTCTGTTACATTATTAAACCTTGGAGATTAGTGCAATTTTTGTCCTATCTAGGGCGAGCGGTGGCGTCAAGTGTACTTGCCGTACACGTCGACACTCCGAGACCCGACGATTGGGCAAAAAGTGTGCTGATACACAAGGTTTAATGCTTAAAGTGACGATCGCCCGAGAATACCATAGATATTCCATACTTATCGCAAGCGTCTATCGAAAGTTGATCCTTGATACTTCCGCCTGGTTGCATAATTGCAACGATACCGCCCTCGTGAGCAGCCTCAACGCAATCGTCAAATGGGAAGAATGCGTCGGACGCAAGCACTGCGCCGTGCGTGTCGGTGAGCGAATGAGCAATAGCCTGCTTTGTCGCTCTTATTCTGTTGACCTGTCCTCCGCCGATACCCAAGATAGTCTTGTCCTTTGCGATTACGATAGCGTTGGACTTGGTGTGCTTGACGACTGTCATTGCAAATATCATATCCTCGATTTGCGCCTCGGTAGGCTGAGCCTTGGTGACGACTTTGCACTTGTCTTTGTCTACGACCATTCTGTCAAACTCCTGCACCAAAAGACCGCCTACAACTTTCTTCATATCATAGCAATTGCTCGGCACTGCCTTCATAATATTAGGCAACTTCAAAAGTCTGATATTTTGTTTTTGTTTGAGTATAGCGAGCGCTTCGTCCGTAAAATCGGGAGCAACGACTATCTCTATGAATATCTTGTGTATCTGCTCTGCCGTATCTTTGTCTATAGTACGGTTGGCAGCAACAATACCGCCGAATATAGAAGTCGGGTCTGCCGCGTTTGCCTTGAAGAATGCCTCGCTAATAGTCTTTGCAGTAGCCACTCCGCAAGGGTTTGCGTGCTTGACGGCAACTACGGTAGGCTCGGAAAATTCACGAAGCAAGTCCAAAGCGCCGTTGGTATCGTTGATATTGTTGTAAGAGAGTTCTTTGCCGTGCAACTGCTCGGCAACTGCAAGCGAACATTCCACGTCAAACGCTTCTTTGTAGAATACTGCGTTTTGATGCGGATTTTCGCCGTATCTCATATCCTGCGCCTTGTCGAACGCCATAGTAAACTGTTCCGGGAACTCTATGTTGAGTTTTTGACGGAGATAGTTGGCAATCAAAGTGTCGTAATAAGAGGTATGCTGATATACCTTATACATAAGATAGAACTTGGTCTCTTTGGTAATTCCGCCGTTCTTGAGTTCATCAAGCACCTTTGCGTAGTCGGCAGGGTCTACCATAACCGCAACGTCTTGGTAATTCTTTGCCGCGCTTCTAAGCATAGTCGGTCCGCCGATGTCGATATTCTCTATTGCCGTCTGCAAATCAATATTAGGTTTCTTCACCGTCTCCTTGAATGGATAGAGATTGACGACGACGATATCTATCGGGTCGATATTCATACTTGCAAGGAAGTCCATATGCTCCTTATTGTCTCTCATAGCCAAAAGTCCTGCGTGTACCTTTGGGTGCAAAGTCTTTACTCTGCCGTCAAGACACTCGGGAAAACCTGTCACGGAAGATATATCCACCGCCTCTACGCCTGACGTATTGAGTACCTTCAACGTACCGCCGGTCGAGATAATCTCATAACCGCAATCAATCAAACTCTTTGCCAATTCTACAATACCCGTCTTATCGGATACGCTAATAAGCGCTTTTTTTGCCATTATTCTACTCCTATCTTTTTGTTGTTTTATTATTTAATATTGTTTTTAATTTAATGTTGCGTCTATATAAGTCATTTCGAGCGTAGTCGAGAAATCTAATCTGCTTTATCGAAATGACAAAGGCGATGCCGTATACCCTACTATTCTCTACACAACTTTGCGACAACGTTTGGAAGCAACTTATGCTCGACTTCGAGTATTCTCGCTTGCAAAGTTTCGGGAGTGTCACCATCCTTTACTTCCACCTGCTCTTGCGCAATGATTGCGCCTGTATCCGCGCCATAATCTACGTAATGCACTGTACAGCCGCTGACTTTATCACCGCTTGCAATGACGCTCTTGTGCACGTTGAGACCGTACATACCCTTTCCGCAATGCTTGGGAATAAGCGAAGGATGAATATTGATAATACGCCCTTCGTATTCGTCGACCAATACTGGGGTGACTATTGCAAGATATCCCGCCAAAACGATAATGTCAATGCCGTATCCTTTGAGATACTCCACTATAGCCCTATCTCTAGTCTCATTGTCACCGTAATCTTTAGCCTTAAAAGTCTTGCAATCTATGCCGTGCTTTTTTGCTCGCTCGATTGCAAATATCCCTTCTTTGTTGGTAACTACCGCCACGACTTTACCGTCTATCAGACCGCTCAAAGTTCCGTCGATGACGGATTGCATATCGCTTCCGCTACCCGATGCAAATACTGCTAT
>JAIDUV010000043.1 GCA_029060025.1 Clostridia bacterium
TTATTGATATATCTCATTACTTCGAGGGCAAACTCGCCGTCTTCGGCAATGGATTTTTTGTTGTGCAACTCTTGCAACTCGTTGAGCGCCGTAATACCAAAGGAGGCTGTCGACGCCTTGAGAAGCGGGGCAATTCTGTCACTGTATTTGAGGTGACCGCCGTAGAAACCGCCTTCGCAGTAAGCGAGCGGATTGGTAGAGGCTCTCATCTGTCCGAGATACTCATACGTACGCAAGTGAAGTTTGCGAATAAGTTCGAGATAATAGTCAAGCACTTCATAGAAATCCTTTGATTCCTGTTTTGCCTTGGCATATATCATAGGCAAGTGCAGACTTACCGCGCCGATATTAAATCTGCCGACGAAGATAGGCTTGTCGGTTTCGTCCTGCGGATACATTCCGCCCTTTTCATACCAAGGTGAGAGGAATGCTCTGCAACCCATAGGGGAGATTACTTCGCCGTATTTTTTGTATATGCTTGCGACGTATCCTTCGCCTGTCAACGACAGCCAATCCGGGTACATCGTCTTAGAAGAGCAGTCTACGCCGGCTTCGAATACGTCTTCGAGTTCTTTGCCGGGACCGTGTAAGTTTTCGTCATACAAGAATACAATCTTGGGGAAGAGTACTGGCTTTTTGCACTCTTTTTTGCCTTGTCCGCCTTTGCGCACTTCAAGCATACACACGTTTGCCATTTTTGCAAATCTTGAAGTACCCAGGCCTCCGGTGATCGTAATAAATGGGTAATCACCTCTTGAGGACGCAACGGTGTTGAACTTATATTCCCAGCCCTGGAAACCTTGCATCATATCCTTGCGTACGTCTTTGATTGCTTCTTCTTCGGCTTTTTCTGGGGCAAGTCCCATACCGATATATCTGTCGTATTGTTTTTGGAAAGTTTTTTCTGCGTAAGGCTCAAGAATCTTATCTACTTGAGGTACTGTAAAGCCGCCGTATTGCTGGCTTGCCGCAGAGAGGACTATATCGCCTATTACGTCAAAAGCCACGTCGAGAGTCTTTGGCTCGTTGTACCAGATATTGCCCATTTCAAAGCCGCCTTTGAGTACGGTTGCCACGTCAAAGAGACAGCAGTTCATAGTATCTCTTCTTGCAGACATATCGTGAATATAGATATATCCGTCGCGGCAGGCTTGCAACTCGTCTTTCGTCAAGAAGAACTTTTGATAGAGTTCTTTATTGAGTTGGTTGAATATAAGACTTCTCTTTGTAGATACGAGGGCAGAGTCGGAATTAGAATTTTCCTTGTCGCCGATATACATAATGGCTTGACTCTTTTTATATACCTCGTCGAGCATATGTACGAAATCTTGTTTGTAGTTGCGGTAATCTTTATAACTCTTGGCTACGGCAGGGTTGAGTGACTCAAGCGCATACTCAACGACGTTGTGCATTTCGCTTATGCTAATAAAATCTTTGTTCATAGAAGCGACTTTTTTATTTACGAAATCGCATATAAAATCTATATCTTCATCACTGAATTTTACCAATGCTCTGTAAGCAGACTTGTTGACAGCAGTTACTACCTTCTGGACGTTGTATTCTTCTTTAGTCCCGTCTTTTTTAATTACGTACATCATACTTTCTCTCCTATTCATTCGTTGCAGGATTGATTATAGCATATAGATACTGCTTATGCAAGACAAATATGCAAAATAAATTAAAAAAAATTTATAAAATTTACTTGACAAACCACAATATCTTGTGATTAGTAATATTATAATTATCTATATACTGTATTATATCCAAATGTTTTAAATGCTAAAATCGACACATAGCGGGCTTTTATTTTGACATAATAATCCTAGGATATGATAGTGTCGAAATTGTTTTATAATAGTCAATACGATTTGCAGCAGTGATAAATACGTTGAAAAACTTATTGCACTAATATATAATATAAAAAGTATATATAATCAATATTATATCCAATAAAATAGGCGCTTTAAGCGTTTAATTATCAAAGAGGTATTTGTGCAGAAGAATTTAGATGAGTTGTTGGATAGGATAAAGCGTGGGGACGAAGAGGCTTTTGAAGAGTTGTATAGACAGACTTCAAGACAGGTTTTTGCATATTTGTTGACGATAGTTGACGAATACCACACCGCAGAAGATCTTACGCAAGACACTTACGTAAAAATCAAAAAGGGTATCGGCAATTATCATAGCGGCAACGCTTTTGCTTGGATAATGCAAATAGCAAAGAACACCGCTTTGTCCGACAAAAGGAAAAATTCGCGGGTCACGCCCACTGATTTTGAGAAGGGTTATACGAAAGAGCAGAGTTATACTCACGATTTTGACGGAATACCTATACTCGAGATAATAAGGACTAGGTTTGACGACGTCGACAGCAAGATACTTCTTATGCATCTGTCGGCGGGATATAAGCACAGAGAGATTGCCTCGCAGTTGAAGATACCGTTGGGAACGGTGCTGTGGAGATACAACAAAGCCATAAAAAACTTGCAGAAAATAATAAAGGAGGAGTACGGACTATGAAAAGAAAAGAAATTAAACAACTTTTGAACAGACAGTTGGACGAAATCACGCCCGCAATGTCTGATAAAGTCAAGCGTACCCCTTTGAAAGTCGTAGGTGACGAAACTGCAAAGAGTAAATCAGCCGAGAAAGTAAGGAAGGGATTTGTTTTGCCTAAGTGGGCTTACGCCGTTGCGTGCGTTGCGGTAGTGATAGTCATTGCAATGTCTTGCGGTTTATATTACGGACTTAAGCCGGCGGGAGAGAACGGCGCTCCGCAGACTGTATGCTATATTGTCGATATAAATCCAAGTATCGTTATTACGGCGGATAAAAACGGCAAAGTCACTCATATATCTTCGCAGAATCAAGACGGAGACGTCGTATTGTCAAGTAGCGCTTTTGACAATTATGTCAATATGAGCGTGGAGGAGTGCGTCAACGCAATTATTGAGCAATCTGCCAAATTGGGATATATAGATTGCAATTCAAAGGATAATAAAGTCACTCTTACGCTCGTTGGGGACGACGCGAGCAATGCCATTTCAATTGACGCTATTGCAGATAAAGCGCAAAACTTTTTGAGAGAACTCAACGTATTTGGCTTTATAGATACCGCAGTGTCGGACGTCAAGAGTTACGTGCAATCTAATGGTTGGGAATATACTTCTTCAAGGCTTGATGCGTATATGGACAATATTATATTGCAAAGCAAGTTTGTGCTTGGCGCAGAATACGGCGGAGATTTTGGCAAAGAAGCGGAGAAATATCTCGGACAGTACTATCAAGGTATTGTCGAGAAAAAGACTCTTCTCGAAAGATTGGGTGCTAAACTTGAAGATATAGTAGATATTGACGGTAATTACGTCAACTATTGGATATATAAGAAAGTCGAAGGCACTTTTCTTGCTCCTAAGTTGTCTGCAGATTCTCAGGCGGTAGTCAAAGAGTGCGACGCAATCGTCGCAAGTCTCAGTGCTTATGGCATAGACGTGAGCAGCAGCGCGCAATACGGTTACTACGTTGCAAAATATGCTATTGCAGAAGAGTTGGGTAGGTTCTTTGAAGAAGTCAAGAACTTTATATACGACAGCGAGTTTTTCAATTTGTTTCTATCCATAGTAGACGACGAAGATAGGCACAAATTCGAAGTTTTGCAGGAGCAATTGAACGGTTATTACAATGACGTAGTCGTTCAACTCAACAAACAGTTTGACGAGAGGATAGATAAGTATTTGGACATATTCGAGAGAAGACCGGCGATTTCCGACAAAGAATACGACGAGTATTTGCAAGGTGTATCAAGATAGACTTTCCCAACATTTTATCCCCCATATAAGCCAAGCGGTATAAAAGCCGCTTGGCGTTTTATATCGCAGTTATACTTTTATAAGACGGATAAACTTGACTTTGTCTATAAAAGTGTTATATATTATTTAAGGTTGAAAGCAATGGACGAATAGGTGTCATAAAATATATTGTTTTACAGCGTTGAATTTTGCTATGAAGACACAACAAAGATTAAAGACAATGGGTGAAAAACTCAAAAATATCGTACTGCCGGTCGTTGCGTACGGCGGTGTTGCGGGAATACTGTCGGGCTTTTTGGTCGGCGTATTCAACTTTGTCGCGCGATATTTAGTCGAGGTGTCCGGAAAGATATATCAAAGCGTGATAGACCATCTATGGGCAATACCCATCTTTTTCTTAGGGCTTGCGGCGCTTGCTATACTTATGGCTTTGTTGCATAAGTTTATTCCCAACGTGCGCGGTAGCGGTATTCCCAACGTTGAAGGCAGCGTGCGCGGCGTGTTGTCTTTTAAATGGCTTAGGACTTTGTTTGGCACGGTAGTAGGCTCGTTTATCAGTTTTTTTGCGGGACTTCCTTTGGGTAGCGAAGGACCCAGCGTTCAACTCAGCGCAATGACTGCGCAAGGCGTAACGGAAGTAATGAAAGCCAAACTTACTTGGCGCAGATACGTAATCGCAGGCGGAGCGGGCACAGGTATAGCCGTTGCGTTCAATGCGCCGCTTGCCGGTATAATGTTTGCAATGGAGGAGTGTCACAAGAGAATATCCCCAATGATACTTCTTTGCGCTTCCTCATCGGTGATCTCGGGTACGGCAACTTATAGATTGTTGGGTATGGCTATCAAAGACCCCAAGTGGTCAAGCACTTCGATGCTTTTTGACATCAACGGACTTGAGCCTTTCGGTGACTTCAAACAGATGAGTTCGGTGGGCGAATTTGCAGGAGTTCTCGGTATACTTATAGGAATAGGCGTCATAATAGGCGCGCTTGCAATACTTTTCAATTTCTTGCTGATACGTTCGCAAAGTCTTCTTGACAAATACGTAGACAAGTTTCCTTATTGGGCAAGGCTTTTGGTTGCGTTTTTGCTTACCGGAGCGTTGGGACTTATATTCACAAAGTGCTTTGAAGACGGATACGCTTTTCTTAATACCGGCGGACATTCTTTGATAGACTTGCTTTGTCACAGCGGTTTGAAGTATTCATTCTTTATGCTTTTGGGCGTACTTATTTTGAGAATGATACTCTTGTTGGTATGTTTAAATTCTGGCGCGACAGGCGGATTGTTTATACCTATGCTTGCAGTAGGCTCGTTGCTTGGCGCAATGCTTGGCACGTTGTTTGTCAAGATGGGTATGGATTCAATGTATTTCCCTGCGGTAATAGTCATATCTATGACGACGTTTTTCGGAGCAAGCGTACGCGCGCCCATTACGGCAATAGTGCTTGTCGTAGAGTTGTCGGGTTACCGCTCTGACTTCTTGCCGGTGGCAATATCCATATTCACTGCGTATCTCGTCGCAGAGATACTCGGCAATACGCCTATTTACGACAGTATGGTTGACAGACTCGTTGAGCAGAATTCTGGCAACGTTGTAAAGAAAGATTTTGTTATTGCGGTAGAAAACGGTACTTTTGCCGTAGGCAGACAAATCAAAGATATAATGTGGCCGGCAGGCGCTCTCATTACGCAAGTAATTAGAGAAAACGGCGAAAGCCTTATACCTGAAGGTAAGACGGTGTTGCAGGCAGGAGATAAACTCAAAATAGCGGTAGAAAGCATTGATTTCAACGAGACAGAGGAGTTTATATCCTATCTCGTAGAGAAGAATAAGGGGAAGGGGAACGACGCTACTGACGGTAAGCAGGAAAACGGCAAGGAGCCAAGCGCTGAAGAAACCGTCGACGATACCGACATAGATACGACACAGGGGACGGTGAAGGACGAGAGCCGCGCAAAGCAAGACGGAGAGATTGAAGAATGAGTGTTTTGACAATTAAAGGACTTACGCATATATTTGATTCCAAGACGCTGTTCAATGACGCTGATTTGAGCGTCAACAACGGCGAGCATATAGGAGTCGTTGGACTTAACGGAGCAGGTAAGTCTACTTTTATGAATATTATTACCGGCAAACTTACGCAAGACGCCGGCGAAATCAAATGGCTCAACGGAATTAGGTGGGGCTATCTCGACCAGCACGCCAATATCGACAGAAGTCAAAGCGTGATGGAGTATTTGCAAGGTTCGTTTGACCATTTGTATCAACTCAACGAGAGATTAGAGCAGTTGTATGCCGATATGGCAACCGAAGAGGATATGGACAAACTCGACAAGATGGTCAACAAGTCGGCGTCAATGCAAGAGCAACTCGACGAGAGCGGGTTTTACGACCTTGATTCCAAGATAAAAAAAGTTGCCAACGGATTGGGCGTAAACAATTTTGGTTACGATACGATAGTAGGCAATCTCAGCGGCGGACAGAGAGCAAAACTTATGCTATCCAAGTTGTTGCTTGAAGAACTTGACGTGATGTTGCTTGACGAACCTACCAACTTTCTTGATTTGGAGCAGATAGAGTGGCTTCGCAAATATCTCGACGGCTTTAAGGGGACGTTTATACTCATATCTCACGATACGTCGTTTCTCAACAGCGTGTGTAAGATAATAGTCAATATTGAAAACGGTATGATAAAGAAGTATTGGGGCAACTACGACGAGTTTATGCTACAACACGAGCAAAACGCCAAGCAGTACGCAGAAAGTTATGAGCGTCAGCAGAGAGAAATCAAAAAGATGGAAGATTATATCGCGCGCAACAAAGCGAGAGCGGCGACGGCAGGTATGGCAAACAGCCGTAAAAAGATGCTTGACAGAATCGACGTAATGCAAAAACCTGTGTCGTTTGAAAAGCCGACTTTCTCTTTTCCGTATACGTTATTGGTGACAAAGCACTTGCTTGAGGTTAAAAATCTTCAAGTGGGATATAACGGCAAGGCAATACTTCCGCCTATATCTTTTGAGATGGGCTCGACGACCAAATTATGGCTCAGGGGTACCAACGGACTTGGCAAGACGACGATACTCAAGACTATTATGAAGAGACTGCCGGCAATAGGCGGATCCTTTAACTTCAATATCAATAGCAAGGTCAATTATATAGAGCAAGATTTGCAGTTCAGATCTAAGGATATTAACGCAATTACTTTTATGAACGAGACTTATCCTAGAATGAGCCAAAAGGAAATTCGCACTCAACTTGCCAAAGTTGGTATAAAAAACGACTTGGCAACCAAGTCTATTGCCAATCTCTCAGGCGGTGAGCAGGTCAAGATCAAACTTTGCGCGCTTATGCAAAAGGAGAGCAATATTCTTATTCTTGACGAGCCGACAAATCACCTTGACGTGTCGGCAAAAGAGGCGCTGTTTGAGGCGCTTGAGGCTTATGACGGCGCAATAATTCTCGTAAGCCACGAGCCTATGTATGCAGAAAATCTTTGTACAGAAATTTTTGATATAGAGTTTTAGCAGATAGAGTTTTGGCAAGAAATAAAATTTTGTCAATAATTGTAATTTTAACGGATAGTTATCTTGACATTGCTTAGGGATTATTATATAATAGTCAAAACGGAGAGCAAAATGGGCTTTACTAAACGTCAGAAGATAGCGCTTGTAGTATCATTATGGTTATACTTTCTTTGGATAGTGACAATATGCTTTATTATGCGCGCTCAATTCAAAGGAAAACTTATCAACTGTATTATCGTGGGCGGAATTGGTTGCGTTGTGGTCCTCGTTCTCTATATTATCGTATTCAGCGGAGCGTACTACGTACCTAAGAAAATAAGCCGCAAAGAGAATATCCAAAGAATTAAAGTAATTTATCGCAGTGAAAATATATGGGGGATATATATAAGTATAATAGGCTTTTTCTTGCTTTCGCTAAGCGTGCTTTTGCTTGACCAAAACAAAATTCATTCTTTGAGACTTGCTTGGCTTATCACAGTATCGTCATTGTTCTTTATATCGCTGGTCTTGCTGTGTCTTGACAGTTATCGCAGAATAAAGTCTGCAGTACGAACCTTTGAACTTCAAGAGAAAAATGACGAGTTAAATTAAATTACTGCTTTATTGAAATTAAAAACGACCGATTGCTCGGTCGTTTTTGTATTTTCATAATTATTTTAATTATACGATACCTTGCGCCATCATAGCGTCTGCGACTTTCAAAAAGCCTGCGATATTTGCGCCTACGACGTAGTTGCCGTCATAGCCGTAAGTTTGAGCCGCTGTGTCGATATTGCGGAAGATATTGATCATAATATGTTGAAGTTCGCTATCTACCTTTTCAAATGTCCAGAAAAGTCTGCTTGAAGATTGAGCCATCTCGAGAGCACTGGTAGCAACGCCGCCTGCGTTTGCTGCTTTGCCAGGCAAGAATATTATGCCGTTTTCGATAAAGAGTTTTGTTGCTTCAAGAGTAGTAGGCATATTTGCGCCTTCGCCGACCAACATAACGCCGTTGGCAATAAGTTTTTTAGCGGCGTCTGCGTCGAGTTCGTTTTGCGTAGCGCAGGGGAGCGCTATGTCGCACTTTACTGACCAGATGTCCTTGTGACCTGCATTATATTTTGCAGTAGGTACTGCTTTTACATATTCGCTAATTCTTGCTCTTCTCACTTCTTTGATGTCTTTTATGACGTCAAGGTTGATGCCGTTTTCGTCAAACACATATCCGCAAGAGTCGGACATAGCCACTACTTTTGCGCCAAGTTGTTGAGCCTTTTGGCAAGCGTATATAGCCACGTTACCCGAGCCGGATATTACGACTCTCTTGCCAAGGAAACTCGTCTGTTTTTTGCTTTGGAGTGCTTCTTGAGAAATGTATGCGAGACCGTAACCGGTAGCCTCTGTTCTTACAAGGCTTCCGCCGTATGCAAGTCCGCGACCTGTGAGTACGCCGTTGTGCTCGTTGCGTATTCTCTTGTATTGACCGAAGAGATAACCAACTTCTCTTGCGCCCACGCCGATATCGCCTGCGGGTACGTCGGAGTCAACGCCCAAGTGACGGAAGAGTTCGGTCATAAAACTTTGGCAGAATCTCATAATTTCGTTGTCACTCTTGCCTTTTGGGTCAAAGTCGCTTCCGCCCTTACCGCCGCCAATAGGCAGAGAAGTAAGACTGTTTTTGAAGATTTGCTCAAAGCCCAAGAACTTGATGATAGACAAGTTTACTGATGGGTGAAATCTCAAGCCGCCCTTATACGGTCCAATAGCGCTGTTGAACTGCACTCTGTAGCCCTTGTTGACGTGTACTTTTTGATTGTCGTCTACCCAAGGTACTCTAAACATTACGACTCTTTCAGGCTCGACGAGTCTTTCCAAAAGTCCTGCTTTTTCATAAGCGGGGTTTTTGTCAAATACGACTCTAAGGCTGTCAAGAACTTCCGTTGCCGCCTGATGAAACTCAGGTTGGTCGGGGTTCTTTTCCTTTAATTCTTGCAACACTCTGTTTACATAATCCATAATTTTTTTACGATCCTTTTATAAAAATTAAAATTTTTTGTAAACACATTTTAGCACAGCAATATAAATTAT
>JAIDUV010000044.1 GCA_029060025.1 Clostridia bacterium
GTAATATGATAATATATTTGTGTAATTTTATATTTTATATATTTAAACTTTTAAGGAGTAGTTGTTATGCCAAAAGCAGCAATAGTAATGGGAAGCGTAAGCGACCTTGACGTAGTAAAACCCACAATTGACATTCTCAAAAAATTTGACGTGGAAGTGGAAGCGAGAGTAATATCCGCGCACCGCACACCGCAAATGGCGCACGACTTTGCCAACAACGCAATCGAAAACAACATCGAAGTTATCATTTGCGCGGCGGGAAAAGCGGCGCATCTCGGAGGAGTAATAGCGGCTTATACGCCGTTGCCGGTAATCGGACTGCCTGTCAAGAGTTCGACTATGGACGGACTTGACTCTCTGTTGTCAATGGTGCAGATGCCGTCGGGTATTCCTGTGGCGTGCGTGGCTATCAACGGCGGACTTAACGCAGGCTTGCTTGCGATACAGATACTCTCCGTCAAGTACCCAAATCTTATGAAAAAAATGCAAGACTACAAAAATAGTATGGCAGAAAAAATTAAAAACGACGATGAAAAATTGCAAAAGGAGTTAAATTGAATTATGGAAAAGACCGTTCAACTTTATGAAGGCAAGGCAAAGAGAGTTTACGCTACGACAGATCCCGATATCGTATTGGTATCTTACAAAGACGACGCTACGGCGTTCAACGGACTCAAGAAGGGCACGATTCTCGGCAAAGGCGTTGTCAACAACGTTTGCAGCAATCATATGTTTAGACTTTTGGAAGCAAAAGGCGTTCCTACTCACTACGTTGAAGAGATCAACGAGAGAGAGACTTTTGTCAAAAAAGTTGAAATCGTACCGCTTGAAGTAATCATTCGCAACAGAGCGGCAGGATCTTTTTCAAAGAGATACGGCGTTGCGGAGGGTACAGAACTTGCTACGACCGTCATAGAGTTTAGTTACAAGAACGACGATTTGGGTGATCCGCTTATCAACGACTATCACGCTTTGGCGCTCAAGTTGGCTACAAAAGAAGAGATAGAGAAGATAAAGGAACTTGCTTTCAAGGTCAACGACTTTATGAAAGCATACTTCAGCGAGATAGGCGTAGAACTTATCGACTTCAAGTTGGAATTCGGCAGATTTAAGAACGACATAATTCTTGCCGACGAAATATCTCCCGATACTTGCCGTTTCTGGGACGCTAAGACTGGCGAGAAACTCGACAAGGACAGATTCAGAAGAGATATGGACGACGTAGACAAAGGTTACAGAGAGATGATGAAGAGAATGGGGCTTACCAAGTAATCTTCACAAGTTAGCGAGATATTTAAGGAGTAGATATATGGCAATAGATTACAAGTCCGCCGGTGTGGACGTAGAGGCAGGTTACAAAGCCGTCAAGTTGATGAAAGAATACGTCAAGACGACGTACAACGAAAGCGTTCTGGGCGACTTAGGAAGTTTCGGCGGTTTTTACGCGTTGGGAGACAAAGAGGACAGTGACTGTCTTGTGGCAGGCACCGACGGCGTGGGAACAAAACTCAAATACGCATTCGTATTGGACAAGCACGACACTATTGGTATCGACGCGGTAGCAATGTGCGTAAACGACATTGTATGTCAAGGAGCAAAACCTCTTTTGTTCCTCGATTATATTGCGTTGTCAAAACTCGTACCTGAAAAGGTTGCGGAGATAGTCAAGGGCGTAAGCGAGGGCTGCCGTCAAGCGGGATGCGCGTTGATTGGCGGAGAGACTGCGGAGATGCCGGGATTTTATGCAAAAGACGAATACGACATTGCAGGATTTTCCGTGGGTATCGTCAAGAAGAACAAGATTATCAACGGCAAGAGCATCAAGGTCGGAGACGCTTTGATAGGCATTGCGTCAAGCGGTATTCATTCCAACGGCTATTCGTTGGTACGCAAACTTTTCGGCGAGGATAAAGAAAGTCTCAACAAGTTCAACGAGACTCTCGGCTGTACCCCTGCCGAACTCGTGCTCACTCCCACGAAGATATACGTCAAGACGATTTTATCTTTGATAGAGAAGTTTACGATCAAGGGTATTGCGCACATAACAGGCGGTGGATTTATCGAAAACGTACCTAGAATTATTCCTGGCGGTATGGGCGTCAAAATCGACAGAAACAGTTATCCGTTGCCGAGAATTTTCAAGGCGTTGCAGGAAATCGCGGGTATTGACGACCGCAAGATGTGCAACACATTCAATATGGGTATCGGTATGGTGCTTGCAGTGGACAAATCTATTGCGGCGGCGGTTGTCGACGAACTTAAGGCTCTCGGCGAAGAGGCTTACGTTATTGGCGAAGTGACCGACAAAGACGGACAAGTAGAACTTTAATAGGTGTGCCTTGCAATTTTGCGGGGCATATCTAATTTTGACATAAATATGGGTGAGTATGAAGAATATAGCAGTATTTGCATCGGGTAGCGGAAGCGATATGCAATCCGTCATCGACGGAACTTTGAGCGGTCTGATAGACGG
>JAIDUV010000045.1 GCA_029060025.1 Clostridia bacterium
AATTCTATAAAGAGTGTGGGAGTGACGGACACTGAGAACACACAGCAACCTCTTGTAAGGTGCTAAATTCCGCAAGTATACTTGATAGATAGAATACGAAGTCGCTCTATACAAGTAGAGCGACTTTTTTTAGGAGAACAAAATGATAAAAAGATTATTTACCAGCGAAAGCGTAACAGAAGGACATCCCGATAAGATTTGCGACAAGATATCCGACAGCATACTCGACGCATTGCTCATTCAAGACCCAATGAGCCGAGTTGCCTGCGAGACCTGCACCAACACAGGCTTTGTACTCGTAATGGGCGAGATTACTTCCAAGGCAGAAGTGGACTATAAAGCAATCGTGCGTAAGACGGTTTTGGATATAGGTTATGACAGCAAAGAAAAGGGGCTTGACGGCAACACTTGCGACGTCTTTATCAAATTGGACAAGCAGTCGCCCGATATAGCAATGGGTGTAGACAGTTCGTTGGAAAACAAAGAGAGTATCGGCGAAGCAGATAAATACGATTTGATAGGCGCAGGTGACCAAGGAATGATGTTTGGCTACGCTTGCAAAGAGACTCCCGCGCTTATGCCTATGCCTATATATTTGGCTCACAAACTCACAGACAGACTCACCAAGGTACGCAAGAGTGGAGAACTCGGCTATCTTCGTCCCGACGGCAAGGCGCAAGTGACAGTCGAATATGTTGACGACAAAGTTTCGCGAATTGATACAATAGTGGTTTCCACCCAACATTCACCTGACGTGGATATGGATACTTTGAGAGAGGACGTCAAAAAGTATATCATAGACGGCGTTATTCCGCCGCACCTTATTGACGGTGAGACAAAGATATACATCAATCCCACAGGCAGATTTGTAGTGGGAGGGCCGCAGGGTGACAGCGGACTTACAGGTAGAAAAATTATCGTGGATTCCTACGGCGGCTACTGCCCGCACGGCGGCGGCGCTTTTTCCGGCAAGGACAGCACCAAGGTGGACAGGTCGGCTTGTTATATGGCGAGATACGTCTGCAAGAACATCGTCGCAAGCGGTATTGCCGAGAGATGTCAGTTGGACGTTGCGTACGCTATTGGCGTGGCAAAACCTGTGTCAATCAATGTCAATACATTTGGTACGAGCAAGTACTCCAACGAGCAGATTGCTCAAATCATTGACAAAGTCTTTGACTTGCGTCCGCTTGCCATCATAGAAGAACTCAACTTGAGAAAACCTCAATTTGCCAAGACTAGCAATTACGGACACTTTGGCAGAGAAGATCAGGGATTTAGATGGGAAAAGACTGACAAGGCACAAATCATTGCTCAAATGGCTGAAGAGTTAAATTAAATCTTAAATTATAAGCGGATAGAGACCTCTCCAAATATATTGTGTCATTTTGACTGAAGCGAAATGGAGAAATCTCAATCCTATTGACAATCAATGGTTAAATAAATTAAAATATAGAGGGTACACATCGTATACCCTCTATGTTTTTGGAGAATTTATGGAATATTTTGACGAAATTCATTACGAAATACTCAAAGGCTACGTCGAGGAAATAGTATTCCGTAACGTAGACAACGGATATTGTGTAGTATATATCAATGCAGACGGAGTCTTGGAGACTGCCGTAGGCATTTTTCCGCCAATCGAAGAGGGCGAGTATTTGGAAATGAAAGGCAATTATTCCGTCAATTCCAAGTTTGGAGAACAGTTCAACGTCAAAGAATGTAAGATCGCCAGACCCGAAGACAAAGAGGCAATTATGCGTTATCTTGCCAGCGGACTTTTTGCGGGCGTGGGCGAAGTGACTGCAAAGAATATCGTCGACGTGTTCGGTACTGCGGCTTTGGACGTAATAGAGAGCGCGCCCAATAAGTTGGCGAGCGTCAAAGGCGTGTCACTCAAAAAAGCAATGGCAATATACGAGGCGTATATCGTGCATAAAGAACAACAAGCCACGATAGTATTTCTTCAAAATTATGAGATAAGTCTTAATCTTGCTTTGCGTATCTACAAAAAGTACGGCGAAGGCACGAAGAGAATAATAGAAAAAAATCCATATCAAATGGTTGAGGATGTCGACGGCGTTGGCTTTATCACGGCGGACAGAATAGCCGTAAAGATGGGCTTTGACCAGCACAGCAGATTTAGAATAAGCGCGGCAATCTGCCACGTCTTGCAAGAAAGTGCCAACCGCAGCGGACATACGTATTTGCCAAGAGGCGAAGTTGTCTATGAAGTATGCAATATTTTGAGGATGGACTTTGAAGAATACAGTTATCTCGTCAACGGCATTATTTTGGATAACGTCGTTGCGGGTAAAATAGTCATAATCACGCAGGGCGAGACAGAGTGCGTGTTCCTCACTAGGCTTTATGAGAACGAACTCGGCATTGCCAGATGTCTTACTGATATGCTAAAATTTTCCAGTCCAATAGACCTCAACGTCGATGTGGATATAGACCAATATCAGCGGACTCACAGAATTACTTTGCACGAAGGACAAATCGACGCTATCAAGAATTGCGTCAACTATGGCGTCAATGTCATCACCGGCGGTCCGGGCACAGGCAAGACGACTATCATAAATTGTATTATCACAATACTTAAAAAACTTGGCAAAAAAGTTGCGCTTTGCGCTCCCACAGGCAGAGCCGCCAAGAGACTTTCCGAAGCAACAGGCGAGGACGCCAAGACAATACACAGACTTCTTGACCTTGACTTCACAGGTGGAAAGGGCAAGTTTAATTACAATGAAGACACGAGACTTCAAGCCGACGTTGTGATAGTCGACGAAGTGAGTATGTGCGACGAATACGTCTTTCACGCGCTTGTCAGGTCTATCAAGAAAGGCGGACGCCTAATACTTGTGGGAGACAAAGACCAATTGCCGTCCGTAGGCGCGGGCAACGTGCTTGCCGACGTAATATCTTGCGGACTGATACCTATCAATTATCTTACGAGAATATACCGTCAAAGTGACGATTCGCTCATTATTGAGAATGCGCATAAGGTCAACAGCGGAGAAATGCCTACTATAGACAATAAGTCCAAAGACTTTTTCTTTGACTCGCAGACCGATACGGCAGTTATGCTCAAGAATGTCATAGATCTTACGACGAAGAGACTGCCTGCCTTCGCGGGTATCACGCCAAGAGATATTCAAGTGCTTTGTCCCACCAAAAAGGGCGTACTCGGCGTGGAAAATATCAATATCGAAATGCAAAAGGCGCTCAATCCGCCCGATAAGAGCAAAGGCGAGATACGCTCGGGCGCAAATATCTTCCGCGAAGGTGACAAAATCATTCATACCGTCAACAACTATCAGATGGAATGGTATAGCGACGACGGCTTGAGCGGAAGCGGAGTCTTTAACGGAGATATAGGATATATCGCGGATATAGACAAGAGCGCTCCAAGTATGAAAGTCGAGTTTGACGACGGCAGGATCGCAACTTATAGGCAAGAGAACTTTGACGAACTAACTTTGGCGTATGCAATAAGTATTCACAAATCGCAAGGTTCGGAGTTTCCTGCTGTGATTATCACTGCTTACGGCGGTAATCCCTATCTTATGACAAGAAATTTGCTCTATACTGCAATCACAAGAGCCAAGTCACTCGTCGTCATTGAAGGTACAAAAGAGAGTACCGCAAAAATGGTCAAGAATAATTATACCGCCAAGCGTAATACGCTATTATCCGAATTTATCAATCAAATTATGGAGCAAACAGATTGATTTAATTTGCTTTTGGACACTTTTGTCATTTCGCTTGAGCGAAGCGAAATGGAGAAATCTTAAATCTAATTTAAACGATATAAAATTGCAACGCAAAATAAAAGCGTTGCAATTTTTTATTCAACTAAAATTCTAATTTAATGCCGATTTTTCACAATTCCAAAAAAAGTAT
>JAIDUV010000046.1 GCA_029060025.1 Clostridia bacterium
TTATAAATATTTTATCAATATTATAAGTGTTGATATCAAAGGTGTATTATGGTAGAAAAAGTTGCGTTATATCCCAGCCACGTTGCAAGACTTATTGCTATAAGAAAAAAGATATACAAAGTCGTCGGACATTTGTCGTGCGAAGCGGCGTTGAGCAAAGAACCTATACCCAAGGCATTGCTTGACAAGGCAAGTTTTTCGCCATTTAAAAACGGAATGGTTTGGGGCAGTGATTTTGACTGCGCTTGGTTTAGATTTAAAGGACAAGTTCCCGAAGAATGTAAGGGCAAGAAGATAGTTGCGCTTATCAACGTGCAAGGCGAAGGCTTAGTATATATAGACGGACAGCCAAGACAGGGTATCACGCAGGTGCTCGACGGCATAGACCTCGTGCAATCCGTTAAGGGAAAACAAGCCGTAGATCTATTCAATCCTGCTGAGGGCGGAGAGCAAGTGGAGTTGCTCGTCGATTGCGGTTTCAACGGCAAGCGCAACAGAAAAGACGTCAAGGTCAGACTTATGCGCAAGGACTTGGCAATTTGCAACGAGGAGGCGTTGACGTATTATTACGACTATCTTCAACTTCTTATGGTTATGCTCACTTATGAAAAAAACAAGCATCTCAGTGAAGCAAGACTTAAGGAAATCAACAAGGCGCTCAATCATTCTTACAAACTTGCCAAAAAGAGTATGACCAAAGCGCACGAATATTTGACAAAGATAATCACGACGCCTGTGCAAGACGGCGTCACGGAATATACCGCAATAGGACACGCGCATATAGACCTTGCTTGGCTTTGGCCTATAAGAGAGACCAAGCGTAAGGGTACGCGTACTTTTGCCACTGCTCTCAACAATATAGACAAATATCCCGATTATATATTCGGCGCGTCGCAAGCGCAACTATTCGACTGGATCAAGCAGGAAGAGCCGGAATTATTTGAGAGAGTAAAAAAGGCGGTAGCCGACGGCAGAATAGAATTGCAAGGCGGGATGTGGACGGAAAACGATTGCAATATCCCAAGCGGCGAGAGCATAATACGCCAGTTCTTATACGGCGAAAAGTTTTTCAAAAACGAGTTTGGCAAGACTTGCAAAATGGTCTGGCTTCCCGACGTATTCGGCTATCCCGCGTCTTTGCCGCAGATAATGAAGAAGTGCGGAAGAGATTACTTTATGACGATAAAACTTTCTTGGAATACCATCAACAAGTTTCCATACAAGACGTTTTTGTGGAAGGGTATCGACGGCAGCGAGATATTGTCGCACTTGGCTCCGCAAGGCAACTATAATTCCACGGCTTCGCCGATGGCTATCACCAAGTCTGACAACGGCAACACTCAAGCCGACCAAATCGACAAGGCTTTGCTTATCTATGGCATAGGCGACGGGGGCGGCGGACCGGGCGAAGCGCACCTTGAGATGATAAAGAGAGAGGTCAACGAAAACGGCTTAAGCAAAGTGGTATGCCGTCCGGCAGAACAACTTTTTGACGACTTAAAGAGCCAATATATTGAGGTTATGCCCACTTATGACGGTGAGTTGTATCTAGAAAAGCATCAAGGCACCTATACATCGCAAGCCAACAACAAACTTTATAATAGACTTATGGAGCAGTCTTTGCACACTTTGGAGTGGCTTATGTCACTTGCCAAAGTCAAGGGCGTCAAGTACGACTGTCCTCAACTTGAAAGTATATGGAAAGAAGTGCTTCTTTATCAATTCCACGACATAATTCCCGGCTCGTCCATCAACAGAGTATACGTCGAATCAGTGGCGAGATATAAGGAGATGTACAGTCAAGTCAACGAATATATCGACGCTATATTGCAGGCGTTGACGACGCGCGGAGGCTTGGGCGTAGTCAATCCAATTGGCTTTGATAGAAAAGAATTTGTCAAGGTCGGAGACAGATGGTATAAGGCAGACGTCAAAGCCTATTCTTCGGCGTTGCTCGCCGATATTGGCATAGATGATAGAGACGGTTTGTCGCGAGGCAGAGACTTTATACAGAATGACAAAGTCAAAGTGCATTTTGCAAAGGACGGCACTATAGACTCGCTCATAGACTTGACTAATGACAAAGAATTGTGCGGAGACTATCTCAACAAACTTACCGTATATTCAGACCCCAAGATGTATTACAATGCTTGGGATATCAAAATGAATTATCCCAATATGCGCAAGTGGCAATTCAAATTGGAGAGTCACAAGTCTTACGTCGACGGCGTAAGAGTAATAATGGAGAATATCTATACATTCAAAGACAGCACGATAATTCAAAAAGTGACTTTGACAAAAGGCAGCAGTATGGTAGTGTTCGACACGACAGTAGATTGGAGAGAAACTTACAAGATGTTGCGCGCTGATTTCCGTCCGAGCGTGTATTCCGACACCGTCAATTGCGACATTCAATTTGGCAATTTCGACAGGTCTACTCTTGAAGATACGTCTGTAAATAAGGCGCAGTTTGAAATTTGCGCTCACAAATTCGTCAACGTAGATGACGGCGATTACGGTGTTGCGCTTCTCAATGATTGCAAATACGGCTACAGAGCAAAGAGCGGACTTTTGTCTCTCAA
This sequence comes from Clostridia bacterium, assembly GCA_029060025.1. Classification (GTDB taxonomy): domain Bacteria; phylum Bacillota; class Clostridia; order Christensenellales; family UBA3700; genus RACS-045. The sequence continues at coordinate 2,583 of JAIDUV010000046.1, forward strand.
TCTTTTGCGTTCGCCAAAGTCTCCCGACCCGCAGTGCGATATGGGAGAGCATAAATTTACGTACGCGTTCTATCCTCACGAGGGAAAGTGGAGCGACAGCGACGTGGTCGAGCGCGCTTACGCACTCAACAATCCGCTTATTGTCAAAGAGGAAATGCCAGATATAGACAGCCTTTTTGATATAGACGGCGACGTAATTTTGGAGACCATAAAGGTAAGCGAAGACGGCAAGAGTATTGTTGCGAGAATTTACGAGCGCAACGGCAGAGACTGTCACGCAACAGTTAAAGCAAAATTCCCTTGCAAAAAGATATACGAGGGCAATATGATAGAGAACGATCTCAAAGCCGTAGAAGGCGAGTGCTTTGACTTTGGCAAGTATGAAGTCAAGACCTTGTTGTTTGAATTAAAATAAAATTATTGTCATTCACGCTCGCACGATATGTCATTTCGACCGAAACGCAGTGAAGTGGAGAAATCTCAAACCAATTAAAAAAACACGCAAGAATGCTTGCGTGTTTTTCATTTATTCATTAAAAATACTAATTTTAATGCAAATTTTTCAATTTTCCAAAAAAAGTATACTTTTCTTGACTGCCTGTGAAAAGGCATAATTTTTCAAATACATTATACTTCACGAATATT
>JAIDUV010000047.1 GCA_029060025.1 Clostridia bacterium
TTGTAATATAATTATTATAATTTATAAATTTTTAGGAGTATATAGTAATCACTATGGTTGTTCCTTTATTGGCAGCAAACGCATTGGACGGTTCTCGATTGGTAGGATATATAATCGCAATCGTCATTCTTGTCTTTTTGTCGGGATTTTTCTCTTCGACGGAGACGGCATTTTCTTCTCTCAACAGAATAAGACTAAAAAATCTTTATACGACGCAAAAGAAAAAATATGCAAAAGTATATTTTTTGAGCGAGCATTTTGACGCGCTAATATCTACGATTTTGATAGGCAACAATATCGTCAACATCACGGCGTCAACTTTGGCTACGATTATGTTTTCCGCATTGATAGCAAGCCAAGACGTAGCCGGAGTAGTGTCTACGATAGTAATCACCGTCGTAGTACTTATATTTGGCGAAGTTATTCCAAAGTCTTTGGCAAAGCGCGCTCCCGAATATTTCTCGAGGATAACCGCGCCTTTTATCTTGGCGCTATACTACGTGCTTTTCCCATTCGTATGGATAATGGGCTTGTTGCAAAAACTTCTTGGCAAGATTTTCAAGAAAAAGGGCAACGAGAATATCACCGACGAAGAACTTATCACTTACGTTGACGAGGCGCAGACCGAAGGCGGTCTTGACGAATACGAAGGCGACCTTATCCGTTCGGCAATAGAATTTGACAGTATGACCGTACGCGACGTCTTCACACCGAGAGTTGACGTCGAGGCAGTCGCAATCGACGATTCTATGGCGGAAGTAATGAAGACTTTCAAGGAGAGCGGATATTCGCGTCTTCCGGTATACAAGGACAATATTGACACGATAGTAGGAGTGATCAATCAAAAAGACTTCTACGAGGCGTATATCGACGGCGCGACGAAATTCTCCAAGATAATGACGAAGAACGTCATATACGTGCCGGACAGTATGAGAATAAGCGACGTATTGCGCAAGTTGCAAGTGGAGAAAAGACACCTTGCGATTGTAGTCGACGAATTTGGCGGAACAATGGGCGTAGTCACGCTTGAGGATATATTGGAGCAACTCGTAGGCGAGATATGGGACGAAAGAGACGAAATCGTTGAGTCGTTTGTCAAACTTGCCGATGACAAATATATCGTGTTGGGCGAGACAAATCTCGAAGAGTTCTTTGAGTATTTTGACGTCAACGAAGAGGGGACGGAATACGACACCGTCACTTTGAGCGGATATATTGCTTACGCGCTCAACAGAGTTCCGCAAGTGGGTGATATCGTCAACTTTGAAAATCTTGCGATCACCGTCAAGAAGATGGACAACACCGTCGTAGAAAAAGCCGAAGTACTCGTCAATGTCGAGGAAGAAGACGGTAACAAAGAAGAAAAATAATTTTAGCATAATAGATTAGCAAATTTGGAGGCAAAAATGTACAAAAAGGTCGATTCCTCAATGAACTTCTGTCAAAGAGAAAAAGAAGTCATAGAGTTTTGGAAACAAAACAAAATCTTTGAAAAAAGTGTGGAAAAGAACAAGGGCAAAGAATCATTCTCGTTTTACGACGGTCCGCCGACGGCAAACGGCAAACCGCATATCGGTCACATCTTGACGAGAGTAATGAAAGATATTATCCCAAGATACAAGACAATGAAGGGATATTACGTTGCGAGAAAAGCAGGCTGGGACACGCACGGTCTGCCTGTCGAACTTGAGGTGGAAAAACTTCTTGGCATTGACGGCAAGCCCGAGATAGAGAAATACGGTATCGAGCCTTTTATCAAGAAATGCAAAGAGAGCGTTTGGAAATACAAAGGCGAATGGGAAAAGATGTCCGATAGAGTAGGTTATTGGGTGGATATGGACAACCCTTATATTACTTATGACGACAACTATATCGAATCGGTATGGTGGGCAGTCAAGACCATCGCAGACAAGGGATTGATCTACAAAGGACACAAGATTGTGCCTTATTGCCCAAGGTGCGGAACGGCGCTTTCTTCTCACGAAGTTGCTCAAGGATATAAGGACGTCAAGGAAAAATCAATTTTCGTCAAGTTCAAGAGAAAGAACAACGACGGATACTTCCTTGCTTGGACGACCACGCCTTGGACTTTGCCTTCCAACGTGGCTTTGTGTATGAACGGCGAAGAGAACTACGCCGAGATAAAAGTAGGCGGCGAAATTTACGTGCTTGCCGAGGCGCTTGTACCGTCATTGTTTGAAGAGTACGAGACAATCAGCGTAAAACTCGGTAAGGAGTATGAAAGAGAAGAGTATATCCCTCTTTATAACACCAACGACACAAAGAGCAAAGCGTACTATATCACCAACGACTCTTACGTCACTTTGACTGACGGCACAGGTATCGTACATATTGCTCCCGCATTCGGTGAAGACGACGCAAAGGTCGGCAGAAAATACGGCTTGCCGTTTGTGCAGATGGTAGACGACAGAGGCAGATTTGTCGAGGCTCTCGGCGAGTGGAAAGGTATCTTCGTCAAGGACGGAGACAAACTCGTCATCAAAGATTTGGCGGAGAGAGGTTTGCTCTTCAAAGAACTTTTGTTTGAGCACAGTTATCCTTTCTGCTGGAGATGCGACACTCCGCTCTTGTATTATGCAAGATCCAGTTGGTTTATCAAGATGACGGAAGTCAGAGACAAACTTCTCAAAAACAACGCTACGGTCAACTGGATGCCGCCCGCAATTGGCTCGGGACGTATGGGTAACTTCCTCGAAAACGTCATTGACTGGGGCGTGTCAAGAGAGAGATATTGGGGAACTCCGCTTCCCATCTGGGTATGTCCCGATTGCGGAGAAATCAAGGTAGTAGGCAGCAGAGCAGAATTGAGAGAACTCGGCGGGCTCAAAGAAGATATCGAACTTCACAAGCCTTATATCGACAGAGTTACTTTCAAGTGCAAGTGCGGCGGAGAGATGAAACGCACTCCGGAAGTTATGGACTGCTGGTTTGACAGCGGAAGTATGCCGTTTGCTCAACTTCACTATCCTTTTGAGAACAAAGAAATATTCGAGCAGCAATTTCCTGCCAACTTTATAAGCGAAGCGGTAGACCAGACTAGAGGTTGGTTCTACACCTTGCTTGCGATATCCACGCTTTTGTTTGACAAAGCGCCGTTCAAAAACTGTATCGTGCTGGGTCACGTCAACGACAAGAACGGCATCAAGATGTCCAAGCACAAAGGCAACGTCGTAGACCCTTGGTCGGTGCTTGACGTGCAGGGCGCAGACGCCGTAAGATGGTATTTCTATTCTTCGTCGGCTCCGTGGTTGCCGTCGAGATTTGCCGCAGAAAACGTATCGGAGTGCCAGCGCAAGTTTATGGGTACGCTGTGGAATACCTATTCTTTCTTCGTACTTTATGCAAATATCGACAAGTACGACCCAAGCAAATACAGTCTCAAGGACTGCAAGTTGTCTAATATGGACAAGTGGGTACTCTCCAAACTCAACACTTTGGTGGACAAGGTAGACAAGTATCTCGACGCATACAAGATCACCGAGAGCGCAAGAGACATTGCCGAGTTTGTAGACGAACTTTCCAATTGGTACGTCCGCAGAGGCAGAGAGAGATATTGGGCGAGTGATATGACCGACGACAAGGCGGCGGCATATACCACTTTGTATACGGTATTGGTTACGCTTGCAAAGACGGTAGCGCCATTCACTCCGTTTATGGCAGAGAATATATATCAAAATCTTGTGAGAGGATTCTTCAAGGACGCTCCAGAGAGCGTACACCTTTGCGAATTCCCTGTTGCGGATATGACAATGGTCGACAGCGATCTTGAAAACGATATGCAATTCGTGCTTGACGCAGTCCAACTCGGCAGAGCGGCAAGAAACAAGGCTAATATCAAAAACCGTCAACCGCTTTCCGAAGTCTATATTCTCACAGAGAAGACAGTCAACGACGTCAATATGCTTGACCTCGTGGCTGACGAACTCAACGTGGGTAAGTGTATGATTGTCAAAGACAAGTCTAAGTTTATGACTTACGAACTCAAGCCGCAACTCAAGACGCTTGGACCTAAATACGGCAAGCAACTCGGCGGAATACGTCAATTCTTAACTACCTGCAACAATGCAAGCGAGATAGTAGACTGCGTAAACGACGGAGGAGTATACAAGTTTGACGTCGACGGCGTCAGCGTAGAACTCGGCAAAGACGATTTGCTTATTACGCCTATCAACAAGAGCGGTTACGCATTGGAAAGTGATAGTGCAATGACGGTGGTGCTCGACACCAATCTTACGCAAGACCTTATCAATGCGGGTATCGCAAGAGAACTTACGTCCAAGATACAGACTATGAGAAAGGAAGCGGGCTTTGAAGTCGTAGACCATATCAAGATAGGATATAAGGGCGCAGGCAAGTGCGTGGAAGTCCTCAAGTCCGACAAGAGTATTTGCGACGGAGTGCTTTGCGACGCGCTCACCGAAGGCTTGTTCGACGGCTATTCTAAAGAACTGGACATTAACGGCGAAAGCGTGACTATCGTCGTAGCAAAGGTATAATAATGATAAAAGTTGCCACCGATTGGAAAGATTATCAAATAATTGCGACCGGTGACGGTCAGAAGTTGGAAAAGTGGGGAAACCTCGTACTTCTTCGACCCGACCCGCAGATTATCTGGAAGAGTGATACGCCGCTTGAGAAGCACAAGGCTATCAATGCAAGATATATCCGATCCAATCAAGGCGGCGGCAGATGGGAGTATAAGGGCAACGTACCCGACAACTTTACCGTAGAGCGCAAAGGACTTAAATTTTCTCTCAAACTTATGGGCTTTAAACATACCGGGCTTTTCCCCGAGCAAGCCGTAAATTGGGATATAATGCAAAAGTTGATATCGGACAGCGGACGGCAGATAAAAGTCCTCAATCTGTTTGCGTATACAGGCGGAGCGACGGTAGCGTGCGCCAAAGCGGGCGCGCAAGTCACTCACGTAGACGCCGCAAAAGCAATGGTAGACAGAGCAAAGACCAATGCAAATCTTAGCGGTGTGCCAAACGATAGAATACGTTATATCGTCGACGACTGCAACAAGTTTATCGCAAGAGAGATAAGACGCGGCAACAAATACGACGCAATAATTATGGATCC
>JAIDUV010000048.1 GCA_029060025.1 Clostridia bacterium
AACGTGAGTTTATCCGTACTAATAGTGATTGGCAACACGTTTATCTTTACACTTGCTTCTTTTGGTTCTCCAGAGCCGAATTGGTAACTTACCGTCACTTCGTATCCGCCGTCCGTCACGTGCAACAATTCGTCCGTAGTCGCATACTTTACCTTGAACTGGCTCCAATTAAGCACTACGTCTTGCTTCACCGTTATGCCGTCCAACACTCCGCTATAGTACGCCGTCACCACCAAGTCGTCCTCGCCTATCTTGGTCTGCGCTGTAAACTTCTTTGATGAGTCTACCTCTACCTTTATGGAATCCAAAGTGTCTGCCTTAAGCCACTTAGCCGTCAATGTCAACTCTCCGGAAACTCTATCTTGCGGAATATCTCCCACCGAGTTAAATCTCCAGGCTCTTGTCGTCGTCACTTCGTCTCCGCTCTCGTCTATGCTGATTTCGTCAAAGTACCAGCCTACAAACAACAAGTCTTCGTTGGTAGGATTGGGCGAAGGTTTCTTTAAATACTGTCCGTAACGGTACGTCTCCTCTTTATCCGGAGTACCATTTTTGTCATTGTATTTAAAAGTAACTTTATATGACACTTCTTCAAAAGTAACTTTTATCCTCTCTATCTTATTTATACCGTTAAATTCACCATTATATATAGGCAATCCGTTTGCGTCAGGCGTAATCGGAGCATTATCTAAATATGGCGCCATATTCTTTACTAGTTCATACGCCCTATCTCCGCTCTCCAATGCTTTCATAAACGCCCTCTGGAATAAGTAGATTATCTCCGCCGCCCCATAGTTCTGTCCATATGTTACGTCAACTGCCAATTCTCTGCTTATTGACGATTGCATATCAAAGACTATCGTCAACGCTTGGGATTCAAACTCCACGTCAAACGTATACGATGATTCATAATTATCTTCGTCCGCCGGCACTATTACTATAGTAGTATTATTCGTACCTTTAGCCACTTTTTCTACTTCTTGGTATTCCCACTTATGCGACTCTTGCAACACTTCTATGCCTGCTTTGTTCTTCACCACGCACGAAAATTCCACCAACTTCAACGGCTTGCCGTAATACGGTATAGTATCGGCATCTATCTTGAAGTCCTCAAGTGTCATACTTGTCAATTTGCCTTTCTCTATCTCTATGCTCTTGCCTGTCGTATGCGTTCCGACATAATACCACAGTGGCTCTTTGCTGTCCGTAAGTCTATACTTAAAGGTATATTCTCCGCTATCCTTGACAGTCTTTACCTCCAGTACGCCGCTATTCTTTGCATTTGCAGTGATAGTCTTCTCCTCTCCGTCTTGTATAAAGTAGTAGGTAGGCTTGGCTTTGGTCATACCTCCGCTTGACGGCTCTGTATGCGTAACCAAAGCAGTGAGTGTAATGCTCTCTACGCTGTCGTATTCTATCTTGTCTTTGTCTAAAGTAAGGTTCGTCTTTATATTTGCTTTTACATAACTGTCCGGCAAACTCCAAACTGCGTATAGAGTCACCTCTCCGAATAATCCCCTTGGCAGTTCTGTAAACGGCTCGCCATTTCCAGTAGCATCGTCTGTCCAACCTACAAACACGTGGTTATCGCTTGCTTTTGTATTTATATAATTGGTAAAGGCAGTGACGTCACTAGTCTCATCGGGCAACTTATCTCCCACGACATAAGGCTCTCCGTCGTCAAGACCTACTTTTTCTTCGCTATCACCATAATTATGCAAGTGACGGAAATCAACAAACGCAACAAGGTAATTGCGTACAGGAGAATCGTCTGGGGCATAAGAGCCGCCAATCTTATCTACGTCCCAAATTGAAGCAGAAAAATGATTACCTACTTCTGCTTTAGCAGCCTGATTAAGAGAATCTAATGAATTATGCTCTGTTCTTTCGCTGGGAAGAAGCGCAGTAACATCTTTTCCAGTATATATTGACGCATAATCTGAAGTACTTTTTACCTGATGAATATTTACCATAGTGCTTACGCCGTTTTGATAAGTACCAGCGCCACCTATTGCTGTCAAAGAAAGTTGATTAGAAGATGAACTGCCTATTTTTGCATCTACGAACATATTTTTGACAGAAAAGGTATTAACACTTATACCCAGACCTCCGCCATTGGCATTGCTTGAATTGGAAATAATATCGACAGTACCAACGATATTTTCTATAACAGATGTATTGTTAGATTGCGTTGCTATTGATATTGCTGAATGATTATACGATCCAGATCCGCTGCCTATGACATTTGCAACACAATCATATATATAAGTTATTACAGACCCTGATCCGTTTAATTGTCCTACTATTCCGCCGAATAATATAGATTGAGAAGAACTATAAGACATTGTCATATCCGCCGAGCAACGATAGATATATACAGAGCCTCTTTGCATTGCCACAATGCCCGCTCCTCTTGTGTGATTTGAATATGTAGTAGTAGAGCGAAGTTCTCCTGATACGTGAACGTTTAGTGCCGTAACAGAGCCATAACTAATCCCTATCAGACCTGACGGAAATGGACCGTGAAGTTTTATATCAGGGGCTGCTACATTAGGCATATTTTCTATAATGACATCAGATATAATTAAATCTGATATCAACGCATTTTCAGCCTTACAGAAAACGGCAAATCCTGCATTTGTTGTACTTCCAATACTCACATACTGCGAACCATTCCAGTATACCCAGTTATTACAATTTATATTTTTTAAGGTTCTTCCCATTCCATAAAATGAGCCTTTAAAGTATGCAACTGGATAAAAAGTCTGTCCGCTAAAATCTAAGTCATTGGCAAGAACATAATAGTTTCCACTGCCGTGATTAGCATCTACCGCAATGCTTCGTACAAAAAACTCCCAATCATTTAAAGTTGCGATTACATACGGATTCTTTTGAGAGCCGTGTGATTGTGTTGTATCAACTTCTACCTTTGATAAATCTCCATACTTGTCATTGATAGTTCCTGACCTGAACCCATCTATTTTATTTTTATCAGTATATACATACTTTGTTCCATTCTTGAATTGACCATATTCTCCTGTATTTGGATACGTAACTTCAAATCCAAGAGGTCCCTCAACCGTTATATTATTGTCTAAACTATTATTCGCTTTTAAATTATCCAAAGAATAATCAAAAACAGTAAAAGTAACACACGTTAATACCAAGACAATAATCATCGTCAGAGTCAATATTCTCAAACTTTTATTTAATTTCTTATCCATATACTACACCTTCTTTGAAATAACACATTATCTGTCAACACATTGAGCGTCAATGACACTCTCTTGCGTCTATTTCTCACTTTGAATTATACTTTTGCCTTTTCTTTTACGCAGTAGTTATAGAATTTTCTATACCCAAGGTTCTTCTATACCAAAATTTGTATGTTTTTATGTATTTTACAAACTTTGATTTATAGTCGAAATTCCAAAAAAGGTATACTTTTACTGACCCAAAAATATTGCAAAATAATTATTCGTGAAGTATAATGTATTTGAAAAATTATGCCTTTTCACAGACAGTCAGTAAAAGTATACTTTTTTTGGAATTATGAAAAATCTAAATTAAATTAGTATTTTAATTGAATAAAACAAAAACACGCAAACAATCTTGCGTGTTTTTTTCAATAGGTTTGAGATTTATTATAGTGACGCCGCCAAAAAAGACCTGTCGACCTTTTTAGAAGGGTCAGAGTCCTCTTGCATAAGGTCTTTGATAGTGATGCCATTGAAATAATCGTCAATCAATTTATGCAACCCCTTCCACATTTCTAAAGTACGGCAATGCCCCATATTTTCGCAAGGCTTTGCTCCGCACTCAAGACAGGCTACCGGCGCAAGATCTCCTTCGACAAATCGCAAGATTTCGCGTACCGTGTAGTCTTGAGGTTTTCTTGTGAGTTTATATCCTCCGCCTTTGCCGTGGACTCCTTCGACGATATTGTTTTGCTTGAGTATGGACAAAATATGCTCCAAGTACTTTATAGACAGTCTCTGCCTTTGCGCGACTTGCTTCATAGGGATATAATTGCCGTCGTCATTCTCGGCAAGGTCAATAATTATTCGCAATGCGTATCTTCCTTTTGTAGATATTGTCATATTGTTGTCCTTCCTTATCTAATTTGTCACTCAATCAGCAAACAGCGCTGTCGACAGATATCTGTCTCCGGTATCTGGCAAAAGTACAACTATCGTCTTACCCTCATTCTCGGAACGTTTTGCAAGTTGAATTGCAGCGTATGCGGCTGCGCCCGAAGATATACCCACGAGTATGCCTTCGCTCTTACCTATCAACTTACCTACGGCAAATGCGTCCTCATCGGACACGGCAATTATCTCGTCGTACACCTTGGTATTGAGCACTTGTGGCACAAAGCCTGCGCCAATGCCTTGAATTTTATGCGCTCCGGCAACACCTGTGGATAGCACTGCGGAAGTAGACGGCTCGACAGCAACGACCTTTACAGCAGGATTTTTAGACTTGAGATATTCGCCCACGCCGGTAATCGTACCGCCTGTGCCTACGCCTGCGACGAATATATCCACTTTGCCGTCTGTGTCTTCAAAAATTTCCGGGCCCGTACTCTCTCTGTGCGCCTGCGGATTGGCAGGATTGTCAAACTGCCCCGCTATGAAACTATTGGGTATCTCTTTGGCAAGTTCTTCCGCCTTGTCAATTGCCCCCTTCATTCCCTTTGCGCCGTCAGATAGCACGAGTTGGGCGCCGTAAGCCTTCATTATCTGCCTGCGCTCTACTGACATAGTCTCCGGCATAACAATAATGATCTTATATCCTCTTGCCGCCGCAACGGACGCAAGTCCTATGCCTGTATTGCCCGAAGTAGGCTCGATAATGACAGAGTCGGCGTTAAGTCTGCCCGACTTCTCAGCCTCGTCAATCATTGCTCTGGCTACTCTGTCTTTGACGGAGCCTGCCGGATTGAAGTACTCTAACTTTGCTACTATCTTTGCCTTGAGGGCAAATTGTTTTTCTATGTGCGTCAACTCCAAAAGCGGAGTTCTTCCTATAAGTTGGTCCGATGAAGTATAAATCTTTGACACAGTTGATTCCTCCAAAATTATTTTACTGCCGCAAAGCCTTTCTCAAGGTCTGCGATAATGTCGTCTATATGCTCCGTACCTATCGACAGGCGAATGGTATTTTGCTTGATGCCTTGGTCGGCAAGTTCTTTGTCGTTGAGTTGGCTGTGCGTGGTGGTCGCAGGGTGAATGACAAGGCTCTTGACGTCTGCGACGTTGGCAAGCAATGAGAATATCTCAAGACTGTCTATAAACTTGTGCGCTTCTGCCGCTCCGCCCTTTATCTCAAAGGTGAAGATAGATCCACCGCCGTTGGGGAAATATTTTTGATAAAGCGCGTGGTCGGGGTGATCCTTAAGAGATGGGTGGTTGACTTTTTCGACCTTGGGGTGCTTGGATAGATATTCTATCACTTTCTTGGTATTCTCAGCGTGACGCTCAAGTCTCAAAGACAGCGTCTCTACTCCTTGCAAAAGCAGGAACGCCGCAAACGGCGAAATAGTTGCGCCTGTGTCTCGAAGAAGTACTGCCCTGATATACGTAACAAACGCAGCCGCTCCAACCGCTTTTGCAAACGATATGTTGTGATAGGAAGGATTGGGATCGGCAATTGCGGGATACTTACCCGATTTAGTCCAATCGAATTTACCGCTATCTACGATTACGCCGCCCAGCGTAGTGCCGTGACCGCCGATAAACTTAGTCGCAGAGTGTACTACTATATCTGCGCCGTGCTCGATAGGACGGATGAGATACGGCGTGCCGAACGTATTGTCCACGACCAACGGCAATCCATACTTATGCGCAAGTTCTGCAAGCGCGTCAATGTCGGGAATATCACTGTTGGGATTGCCTAGCGTCTCGATATAGATGGCTCTCGTGTTCTTTTGAATTGCCGATTCAACCTCCTTAAGATTGTGAATATCTACAAACGTAGTCGTAATCCCGAAGTTAGTCAGCGTATGCGCAAGAAGATTGTAACTTCCGCCGTATATAGTCTTTTGCGATACGAAGTGACCGCCGTTTTGTCCCAATGCTTGGAGCGTATACGTAATAGCCGCCGCGCCGGAAGCCAACGCCAACGCTGCCACACCGCCCTCAAGAGCGGCGATTCTTTTTTCTAATACGTCTTGGGTAGAATTGGTCAATCGACCGTATATATTGCCCGCTTCAGCAAGTTCAAAGCGAGCCGCAGCGTGCGCGGAATTTTTAAAAACGTAAGATGTAGTTGCATATATCGGCACTGCTCTAGCGTCAGTTGCCGGATCGGGTTGTTCTTGACCTACGTGAAGTTGAAGCGTTTCGAATTTATATTTGTTAGACATTGTTATATCTCCTTTTTATTTATTTTATTATTGATTATATTATATATTTATATAAGATGATTTTAAATTCTCAACTTCAACACATTCGACCAAAACGAAAATTTTCTCTGACAAGTTTTTCAAAATAATTTTGCATTTTCGAGTATCTCCCGACTTGTTTTATTCCTACCTACTAGGTTAGTATGATTATAAACCTATTTGCCTACCTTGTCAATAGGTTGAAAGCACTTTTTAAAATTTTTTTTAAAAATTGTTGTGACGCACGCCTCGTCACATCGAGCGTAATCAAGAGGTCTCGTTCTGTCATCTCGACCGTAGTGGAGAGATCTCTATCAGATTATTATACTGTTGAGACTTCTCGACTTCGCTCAAAGTGACATTAAAAATAAGTGAGATGACAAATATGTAATGTCATTTCGACTGAAGCGAAGCGTAAAGGAGAAATCTCATACGGATTAGACCTCTCGACTTCGCTCGAGGTGACATTAAAAATAAGTGAGGTGACAAAATATTTATGAATATTTAATGACGAATTGCAAAGTCTATATTTGGAGGAAAAACAATGAAAAAGAAATTTATAATCACAACAAGTATTATATTGATATGTATTCTCGCAGTTGCTTTATGCGCCTGCAATAAAGACGGCGAAGGATTTGACTTTGAATATTATGACTTAAAAGACTTCACTACCCTAAAGAACTTTACTGTAGTAAATTCGCAAGAGCCTAATACTGTTGCAAAATACGTCAATGACGGCTCAAGGATTCTCTTTGAGACTACGACGACGGACGATAGCGGCGAACCAAACAACGTCATATACCAATTTTCAACTGACGAAAACAAGGCGTATATCTCCGGCGCTTGGCAAGATATTGATATCAAAGACGCCGATGACTATCTCTCATCAATTGCAGACAGAACAGGACTCGCCTATGTCGGAGTAAAAGAGCCCTATGTCAAAGAAATTGCCACGCACAAATACTCTTTTGATCCGGATAATTTCTTCAAAGAAGCATTTAGGATAAAATACGAAACTTTCTTTGGCAAAGAGTATGAAGAAAGCGAATTTACAACCGAATACGAAAGCCAGAAAGAAGATCTTTTTGGCAACGTCGACAACTATATGATCACGCTTGATTGCACGACCAAAAAGCAAATGACACTTTCTATAGAAAACGCTAAGGAAAAGAAACTGTTGACTTATAGATACAGTGATATAGAAGATACTAATATTACGTTGCCAAAAGACTAAAAAATGACAAAAGGCGGGAATTATTCCCGCCTTTATTACGCTCTGCTCTTACTTCTTGCTTCTCATAGCGCGCTGCTCTTTGAGAAGTTCTTGATAACGCTCTATCTGGTCTTCGCGCAAATCTATCATATTCTTTGCCACCTTGCAAGATTGCGCGTCTGATACCACGACTTCAGTCTCCTTTACTTTGACTTTCGTTCCGTCATTCGTTGCGTCTTTGCGTATATCCTTGAGATACTCGTCTTCCATCTTAAAGAGCGCCACCGTCGTATCTTTCTTTATTGTAAGTTTGATAAGCGGATTGACAGAAGACTGTCCCAAGAGTATGAAGTAGGTCGACTTCTTCTCTTTACACTTGTCTTTCGTCAACGCGTATTCTCTAAGACTGTCAAAGTACTTTTGTTGCGTCTTTGTGAGTTTTGCGTATGCTTCGTCAAGTGTCAGTCTCGGCGCTCTTTCCTTAGGCGCTTTGGAAGGCGCAGTTACTTTTACTTGCTTCTCCACTACCTTCTCGACAATCTTCTCCACTGGTACTTCAACTATCTTTTCGACAGGAACTTCCTTTTCGACGATTTTCTCAACCTCGACAGGAACTTCTACCCTTACTTCTTTTTCTACTATCTTCTCGACTTCTACAGGTACTTCGACTATCTTCTCAACAGGCACCTCGACTATTTTTTCTACCACCTTTTCTTGAGGTTCAATGACCTTTTCTACCGCTTGAGTTTCGACTTTTTGATTGGCAGACAATTCCAAGATCTTTTCCATTAGTTTTTCTTGGTTTTGCATCAAGTTTTCTTGCGTCTTCATCATCTGCTTTATAGTCTCGTCGTTGGCGGTAGTAGCGGCTACTTCCTTTTCGACCACTCGCTCAAGAGGCTGCTCGGAGAGTTTTTGCATAATTACTCTTTGTCCGTCGACAAGGCTTTTTATCACTTCGTCATTGGAAGACGCCTGTTGCGGCAACATTTGTTGCATACCCGGGAGCAATGCCGTCATTGTCTCCGACACTATTCCTCTTATCTCGTCTGCTCCAAGCCCTTGTTGAACGACGTAACCGCCGCCCACATTACCGCCTTGACCGCCTGCCATACCCATAAACATCATACGCATTTCTTCTTTGCGCTGATTTTTTTCGTATTCTTCCTTGACTTCGTCAAGTTCGTCTTCGGCATTGCTTTGTCTGCGCGTCGCGATAATCATACCTATTAGGCACACTACTGCTCCACCTGCAAGCGAGCAGGCAATGACAGTCCAATTTGCAAAACTCAATCCCAAGAAAGCGCCCGCAAAATAATTACTGTATTTTTCTATCTTTTTATTGGCTTTTTTGCGTTTGCTTTCGCTGCTGGCAATCTTCGCAAGAAAGGCTATTATCAATATAATACTTATTACGCTCACTATGATTTGCCACAAAGGTATGTCTCCTAATTTGCCAAGCAAATCGTCTATAGAGCCAATTCCGCCAACGCCGTTTCCGCCGCCGTTATTCTTATCCTTGACTGTAAACTTCTCTTCGCCTGTGCTAGTGGGGTCTTCAAGTACCGTAACTCCGTCTTCTGCGACAAATTCGTAATTCTCTCCGTACTCGCCTTTGAGTATTGCCTTGACGCTGTACGTCTTGCCTACTTCAAGTTCTGCGCCGTCTTCAAGTTGGTTGCCATCGGAGTCGTAATAGATATATCCCACTATATCTTTGAGATTATCGTCCAAGTTGGATATCACTGGGATTTGTCCGCTTGTATTCCATACCGCAGTTATCTTGACTTTATTTATCTTAAAACTTATCCGGTCTGCTCCGAGATATTTTGTCTGCGCGTCACTCTCGCTCAACGTCATTACCAAAATATAATCTCCTGAATTTGTCGGCGCTCCGCTCAATTTGTTGTCTTCGCTTACGCTGTCTTTGTAATACGTCTTTATCACGTTGGCTATGTTCATAGTGCCGGACGTCACGCTCAATTCGCCGTCGATTCCGTGCGCGCTGCCATCGTAGGTAAATTCTTTGTTAGGCATCTCAATCATTATTTCGTTCTTGTTGGAGCCCACCGTCATAGGCTGGGTCTCTCCGCTTGCTATCTCATAGTTGCCCAAAAAGTTGCTCTTGAGTATTGCTTTGACCCAATAATACGTCTCCTGTCCGGGGATTACTTCTATATCCGACTTGTCTATCAACTCGCCTAATGCGCCGTTGTCGTCCGTATAGTATTCATATCTTTCTATCTTGTCACTATTGACAGAATTTACAACATAGTCGGCATAAGTTCTGCCGTTGCTGTCGGTCGCGCTCTTGCTGTCCCAAACAAGATTGAGTTTCGCTTTGTCAATGCTCCATACCAACTCCCAAGGAAATTCCTCGCCATCGGTATAGATATACGTGCTGTCGTCACCCTTCACCGGCGTAATAAAGTTGTTATCAGAATTGACGAACGACAGTATAGTTGCCGTATAGTCACTCTTGACTTCCGTACCTGTGTTGCCTCTTACGTTTGCCGTCAAAGTGCTGTACGGATTGACAAGGTCTACTCTTTGCAAATCTCCGTTGTATTCTTTCGTGCCTGCGACGTAGTCCCAATACACCTTGCTCAAATCGTATCTGCCTTGGCTTATCTTCCACTTGATAGTAAAGGTCACGCTCGTTCCGCCGTTGAGCGTACTTCCCGCTCCCAACGGCACCAACGTAACGCTTGTTGAGTAGTTAAGCCCGCAATTTTTGTACGTCTGATTTTCGTATTTATCCAACTTTACGCCAAGCCCGCTCAATACAGTCTCGTCTATGCTGAACGTATAATCGGACGCAACGTAGAACACTTCTACCACCGTGGAGTTGTCCCAAGCGCCAACTTGCTTGACTGCTCCGCTATCCAAGTTGATACTGCTGTATTGCCACAGTATATCTGCTTCGGTGAGTACTATTGCTTTGTCCGTCACACTGAACGGCTTTGTATGCGTGCCTGTGATTTCATAATTCTTTCCGTCTCCGTTGTCAGTCAACTCTACGGAGAAAGTATAGTTGCCGTTGTTGAGCGCAGGTATCGTGATATTGGTTTGTTTCGCCACGGTATCGTCGGGCGAACCCGTCAAAACAGTCGGCGTTCCTCCGCTAGTGCTGACGTAAGAAAATCTAAACGTAAGACTTTCGTTCTCGTCGCACCTGTTGTCACCTATACTTATGTTGCTCTCTTCGCCGTTTGCCCACGACCACGCAGAAGTCGGCACAAACGTTATCGTAAGCGGTCTTCTAGTAATCTCTATACTCAACGTCTTGTCGTCACTCCCGCCGGTATTCCACTCCATAAGGTCCTTGTCGTATAGTGACGCCGAAGCGTTGTACGTACCCACTATCTTTGCTTTTAGCATAGCGTAACTGCCACTGTCGTCAAACGTAAGTCCGCTTGACGTAGGCGTGACAGTGATTTTTTTCCTGTCATAATTTGCGCCCAATCTAAACTCTTGATTCGTACCGTCATACGGTCGGCTTGTCTGACCGACAAACGATACTTCTGCCACTTGATATACAATCTTGTATTTATATTCCTTGGTAGCAGTGCCTCCGTCAGTCCATACGTTGTTCCCCTTTGGCTGGCATTTGACGGTATATTCTCCCGGTACGCTTGCCGTAAGCGTGGTTACGCCGTTTGCCGTACTGTATGTCATATTAGAGGTCGTATTTTCTCCCTTGACAGGCTTGAAGTCTATAGACGTTATTTCCATCTTTTCCGTGTCGATGTTCAACAACTTAAAGTCTATATTTGCGCCGCTTGCATAATAATCTTTTGTCTTTTCGTCTTGCTCGGGGATTCCTGCCGCAGCCGCTTCTTGCGCCTTGGTAAGATTTAGATGGAACGCAGGTCTGATACCTATACTAGATACGCTGACGTAATTAGTATCGCCTGCGCCGGCAGAATTCATATGATCTATACGATTCGTACTTCCCATTGCACCTGCTCTACACCAATATGAAATATTGTCTTTTTTTAAATCTGTCGAACATTCAAAAATAGTGTTAGGAGTTCTCAATTCTACGGCGCTAGGTAGCCAAATGTAATCATATTGCCAGTCAGCATAAGCATACTTGTTCTGTATTCCGCTCGTACCTGTCCAATTGTAACCAATTGCGGGAGTTCCGTATGCTTCATTTGGTCCGGTATATATTGTAGATGAATTGTTAGATGCAGCGCGTCTATCTTGAGTTTCCTGATAAGCAATTTTAGTTGGTTTAACGATATAATTCGTCAAATTATTGGGATAACTGGTGTTGGTAAATAAATCGTATTCATAATTTTCCGTCTGCACGGTAGAATAAGGAGTGTATATAGTCTTTACGCTTGCGCTTGTAGAATATTCCACTAACACAGGATTTCCCGCGCTGCCTTCTCCGTCGGTCATTGCGTAACCGTTGAGAAGTAACGACCTAACGTAACTCGTACTGTATACGTTGCCCGGATAAGTATGGCTCATACTGCTACCGCTTGTACTAGCGGCAGGCCAAGGGCAAAATGCAGCCTTATGCGCATCATCATTAGGCGTATTCTCACGCCAAAGTGTCAATACTACGTCTCCGTTGACTTTATCCACAGTCAATACCGTGGCTATCCAATTTATACCGCCTATTTTTACTACGACTTTATTGGCAAATTCGCTTGAATTTTTGCCTACCGTAAGTCCGCCTACACCGCCTGCGGGAGTGCTTCTCACTGTACTTGCGGCTGTCACAATATCAGCATAAGTTGCGCTGTCACCAAGAAGAAGTCTGTATAACTCGTTGAGTTTTCCGCCGTCAAAGACCTTTCCGCCTGCTCCTTGAGCATCACCGGTGATCGTCAATTCGTCAACGTATTTTGCCTTAGTGCTGTCTATCAAAGCGTCGGCGTTGTTATCTTTTAATAAAAAAGTAGATAAAACGCATATAGAAAACATACACAAAAGCAATGTCAAAGTTATTGCAAATGTAATTTTTCTTTTTTTCTCTAACCGTTTATTTTTTATCCTATACATACCGTATTCCTTTATTCCAAAAAAAGTATACTTTTACTGAC
>JAIDUV010000049.1 GCA_029060025.1 Clostridia bacterium
TAATATAATATAATTAAAAAGTACAAAAAAACAAAGAGGTGAATTATGAAATCTTTCAAATCAAAAAAGTCCAAAGTTTTGTTGACTTGCTTGGCAGTTATTTTGATTGTCAGCATTCTCTGCGTAACTTTGGCAGGCTGCAAAAAGCCTTTGGCAGGCGAGACTCCTCTAGGCGTTTACTTTGTCGGTGACTTCCAAAAGGACGTATCTCCTGAAAAACTTGCAGAGATAACAAGAGACGGCGAAGAGATAGTCAGCATAGCAACGGCTTTGAACAAGGCTGAAGTTGATTATAAAAGCAACCCTGCTGCCGCCGCTGCCGCTATCTATGCAACTGCTGTTACAAACTACAACAACGTAACGCAAACTGGCTATTACGTTCTTACCGACGCATTGGTCAACGCAAGAGGAACCAACGTCGGCTCTGCAGAAGTAGGCATCAGAAGTACTTATTCGTCCTTCACTGGCAAAAATGGTAGTTTCTCACAGACAGTTTCGGGCGTAACAAAACTCGAAGGTCTCGGTTCTTTCGTAGAGAACCTTAGATCAAACTTCGGTTACAATATCCAGAGTTTTAACAACTCCAATTTTTCTGCAAATAAGCGCGGACCTAACGGTGGCGCTCAATTCCCTTCGGAAGCAGATGACGCAGATGTATACAAGTATATCCTCGGCGCGTACAATAGGGATTTGTCTAGCACCAATAAAGGTAAAAACGTAAATATCGTTCCCGCTAACCAACAATCGGATGAAAAGCCTCTTCCTGAATACGAACAGCCTGCAGGCGCAAAATATCCTGATAATTCTACCCTTGCAGGAAAGACTCTCCCTTCATTCAATAAGAACAGGGAGGCTTGGGAGCCTCTCAATAGAATACCTGCTAGATATTGGGATGGGGACAAAATCATTGAAAATCACGCTGTTGTAGAAGGTACGAGATACAGTTACGGAACTTATGGCGCAGGCTTTGCGGTATATGATTTCAGCAGACCGGAATACCTCTCAGACGACACTAAAGTAACTTACGATCCTGATCTTGATTTGTGGACTGTTGAAGTTGCCGTTAAATCTGATTTCGTACAACAGGCTTGCGAATTTGCAGCAGGTGATCTTGTAAAAGATACCAAAGATTACATAGGTCTCAAAAATGCCGCTTATACTGAGATTTCTTGCAAATTTGAAGTTTACGGTGACGGACTTATTAAATCAATGCAAAAGAGAGACGTATTGAATTCAAATGAAAAATGTCCTTTGACGGTTGCCGGCGGCATCCTTGGAGATTGCAAAGGCGGCGGAACTTCTTCCAATACCGCTACGATGGCATTCAGTTATTCTGATTCCGACACTGATGCAAACAGATTGGCTGCTCTCTACTGGCCAGAACTTGGAGCAGAAAAAATCTTTAAAGACAACAAGGCTGATACAAGTTTCAAACTCGACCTTTCGGGTTATGACGATTTTAACAGTTACAAACCTGTTGTAAACGATTTGTTGAAATCTTTCAAAAACTTGTTTGAAAAGAAATAATCAATCTGCAATAAGGTACACACGGGCAACCGTGTGTACTCTTTGCAAATTAAATGAAGATTTTTACGCGGCAAATTTTAATTTGCTTTGTAAAAATCTTTATTTAATAATCAATATAATAAAATAAAAGGCAAATATGATAAAATACGACATAGCAAAAAAATTCCAACTTGCAGGCGAAGTTGACAATATTACTCCGTATGGAGAAGGTCATATCAACGATACTTTTCTTGTCACTATCAAGGACTCCTCTACACAGTACATATTGCAAAGACTTAATACTAAAATTTTTACAAACTACCGCGGTTTGATGGACAACATTCAAAAAGTCTCTGCCGTATTGCACGATATAATTCAAGCGCAAGGCGGTGACGTCGAAAGAGAATGTATGCAACTTATTTCCACAATCGACAAAAAGTCGTATTACGTCAGCGGCAATGACTGCTGGCGAGTATATTTGTTTGTCAAAGATACCGTGGTTTATCAGGTCATTGACTCCCCCGACGTATTTGAAAATACAGGCGAGGCATTTGGAAAATTTATCGCAAGACTTGACGGATTTGACGCAAATACGCTTTGCGAAGTTATTCCCAACTTCCACAACACTGTCGATAGATACAACAAATTTCTTGAGGCAATACAACACAATAAAAGCAACAGAGCGCATTTGGTCAAAGACGAAATAGATTTTGTCAAAAAAAGAGCCGACAAACTCTCTCTTATCGTCGACGCTCTCAACAGCAATCAAATTCCGCTGCGCGTAACTCACAATGACACAAAGATAAACAACGTGCTTATTGACAAAGCGTCAGGCAAAGCAATATGTATAATAGATCTAGATACGATAATGCCCGGCTCTCTTCTCTACGACTTCGGCGACTCTATACGCTCGGGCTGTAATACGGCGTTGGAAGATGAAAAAGATTTGAGCCTAGTAGACTTTGACATAAACTTATACGAGGCGTACTGCAGAGGCTTTTTGAGAGGCATAGGAGAAAAAATCACGCAAAAAGAACTTGAAATGTTGCATCTCGGCGCAATAATCATAACTTTGGAATGTGGAATAAGATTTCTCACTGACTACCTTGACGGCGACGTATATTTCAAGACGCAATATGACGATCACAACCTAGTGAGATGCCACACTCAATTTAAACTCGTCGAAAAAATGGAAAGTCAAAGTGAGCAATTGCTCGCAATTGCAAGAAAATGTAAAAATAATATATAATATAATTAGGAGACAGTATGAGCATTTTAGTAAGCGGCGGCGCCGGATATATCGGTAGCCATACGGTAATCGAATTGATAGAAAACGGTTTTGAACCAATAATTGTAGACAATCTCTGCAATAGTAAAAAAGTCGCAGTCGAAAGACTGGAACAAATCACAAACAAAAAAATAAAGTTTTACCAATACGATTTGTGCGATATCGAAAAGTTGAGAGAGGTCTTCAAAGCAGAAAAAATAGATGCTTGCATACATTTTGCAGGTCTTAAAGCAGTGGGAGAATCCTGTCAAAAACCGCTTGAGTATTATCAAAATAATTTGATAAGCACCCTCAATCTCATCCAGGTAATGAGAGAATTTAATTGTAAGAACCTCGTATTTTCCTCATCTGCCACCGTTTACGGTCAACCAAAGAGCGTTCCTATATCAGAGGACTTCCCTCTTTCCACTACCAATCCTTACGGAACGACCAAACTGTATATAGAAGGCATTCTCAAGGATATATATAAAGCCGACAATTCGTTCAACATTGCTCTTTTGAGATACTTCAATCCAATCGGAGCGCACAAGAGCGGACTAATTGGCGAAGACCCCAACGGAACACCCAACAATCTTATGCCGTACATTACGCAAGTTGCTATTGGCAAGTTGCAAAGACTTAGCGTATTCGGTGACGACTACCCAACGCACGACGGCACCGGCGTAAGAGACTATATACACGTACTTGACTTAGCGCACGGCCATATATTGGCGCTCAAAAAACTTATGAGCGGTAGCGGTCTAGTAATATACAATCTCGGCACAGGCAAGGGCTACAGCGTATTGGATATGGTAAAAGCCTTTGAAAAAGCAAGCGGTAAGAAAGTGCCTTACGTCATCGCTCCCAGAAGATCGGGAGATATCGCTGAGTGCTACGCTTCTACTGCGCTTGCAAAGCAAGAGTTGGGATTTGAATGTAAATACGATTTGAATGATATGTGCGAAGACAGTTGGAGATGGCAAAGCCAAAACCCCAACGGCTACGGAGAATAATGAATGAACCGTCCTAAACTAAAGACAAAATCTTTTTCCATTCGTACCCTAAGAGAATGGGGCATTTTGGCAATAGACTTATTGACCGTTACTATATGTTATATGGCCGCGGTCGTGCTTTCGCAAGCGTCTTTACCTTCGCAGGAAAACGTTACTCTTTTGCAGATATTGCAGAGTGCTTTCATATGTCTGCCTATCGTACTTGTAGTTTTTTTCCTATCTTTTTTGGTATTTAGAGTATTTAAAGTCGTATGGCGCTATGCAAGAGGAAAGGATTATTTGCGTATAGTAGGCGCTTGCGTCGTTGCCACAATTCTATTTGCTCTTTTAGATCAAGTGATAGGACTAATAAAAATCGAAGGTATCGTGACTAAAGACCCTGAAGCAAAATTCAAGCAAATCATTTATCCGGCATACATTATGTTAGGTACTTTCTCAACGGCGTTTATCATACTCTTCAGATTACTTTATGAATTCGTATACGCAAGACAAAGAGACAAACTTGAAACTGTCAAGCGTAAACGTACTATGATAATAGGCGCAGGCTATACCGCAAGCGTGATTCTTGAAGAAATCTCAAGACAGGATAGCATATACGACCCAATATGTATGATCGACGACGATCCTGACAAACTTGGAAGAATCATCAATGAAATAGAAATCGTGGGCAACACGCAAGATATTGCCATAATCGTGCAGAAATACGCTATTGACGTAATTATCTTTGCTATCCCCTCTTTGGGAGGCGAAGTACGTCAACGCATCCTCACGGATTGCAACGCAACCAAGTGCCAAGTCAAAGTTTTGCCGTATATGAGCGAAATGATTGACAATGTCAATATAACCAAGCAGATGCGCGACATCAACATTGGAGACTTACTTGGACGTCAGCAAATTACGTTTGACGACGTGGGCGTAGCAAGTTATATCTACGACAAGGTTGTTATGGTCACTGGCGGCGGCGGTTCAATAGGCTCCGAACTCTGTCGACAGATCGCAAAGTACAAACCAAGACGAATAATTATTGTCGACGTATATGAGAACTGCGCATATAATATCCAGCAGGAAATGTTGCGCACGTACGGCAAAGACTACGACTTACACGTAGAAATCGTATCAATTACCGACTATGACAAAATGGACGAATTATTCAAAGAATTCCGTCCGCAAATCATCTTCCACGCAGCGGCGCATAAGCACGTGCCTTTGATGGAAACCGTACCCGAAGAAGCAGTCAAAAACAATATTTTCGGCACCTACAACGTGGTATTGCTTGCCGACAAGCACAATGTGCAGAAGTTTATTATGATTTCTACCGACAAAGCCGTCAACCCCACAAATGTAATGGGCGCGACAAAACGTTGTTGTGAAGAAATTGTGCAAATGATGGCGCAGAAAGGCTCTAAGACAGAGTTTGCAGCAGTGAGATTTGGCAACGTACTGGGCAGCAACGGCTCAGTAATTCCGCTATTTAAAGAACAAATCGAAAACGGCGGTCCCGTGACCGTAACTCACCCCGAAATCATAAGATACTTTATGACGATACCCGAAGCGGTAAGTCTTGTATTGCAAGCAGGTACTTTTGCTCACGGCGGCGAAATATTTGTGCTTGATATGGGCAAGCAAGTCAAGATAGTCACGTTGGCAGAAAATCTCATACGACTTATGGGGCACAAGCCCTACTCCGATATCGACATAGTCTTTACCGGACTTCGCCCGGGCGAAAAACTGTATGAAGAACTGTTGATGGACGAAGAAGGACTTAAAAAGACTGCAAATGAAAAGATATTTATCGGTCATCAAATGCAAATCGACATTCCTACTTTTACGGCAGAACTTGAGAAAATGCGCAGTATATGCTTTACCAACGACAAACGCGCCGTCGTCGAACAACTCAAAGTGCTTGTTCCGACCTTCAAACACGATACCGCATATCTTGATAAAATCACTCAACAGGCAGAAACGTTCAAAGAAGAAAAACAATCTGAATAATATAAAAGCGGATAGCCCCATACAGGTATCCGCTTTTTAGTTTAAGGTAAAAACTGCACGCTATTACACTTCACTGCTTTTTGTAGTCGTATCGCAAGCCGAGTTTTCTTGGCTGGCAGACGGCTGTCGTTCTTTGGTTTTCTTCTTATCCGCTATCTTACGCGCGAGATACAGCACCGGCGTATCCAACAGCGTTGTAACGAAGTATATAATGTAACTTGAGCCGAATATCGAAAACAAAGTATTGAAATCATATACACCAGCAAAGGCTATCACGGTAAATAAAAACGTGTTGAGCACTTGACTTACAAGAGTGGACCCATTGTTGCGAAGCCACAAAAACTTTCTCTTATCGCCAAATTTCTTTTGCGTAAAATTCCACCATTTGTGATAAAGCCATACGTCAAATACTTGACTTATCGCGTATACAACAAGCGAAGCGAGTATTAGTCTCGGCGTGTTGGAAAATACCGCTTTGATGGCTTGCATTGAAGTGTCTCCTTCGCTTGGCGTATACAGCATCCAACTTTGCGAAAGTACAAGGAAAAATATCTGCGAAAAGATACCTAAAAACACTGCCTTATTTGCGCTTTTCTTGCCCTCACATTCCGAAAGTATATCGGTAATCAAGAATGTCACAGCAAAAAGCACGTTGCCAAGCGTCTGCTCCATTCCAAACGCCTTGATAAGAATTATGACTTCCACGTTGGCAAGTACGGTTGCCAATGCAGACACGCAGTAAAGACCGCTCTTGCCAAACAGTTGATACGCTAAGAGCGCAACTCCGTATATTACGACTACAGATAGAATCAAAATCAATTCATTCATAATCAATCACCCACTCCAAAATCCGTATTATTTATCAATATATCCACTCTTTCATTTTGAATATAAGCGGGATATATAACTTGCATAAATTCTCTTATAACCTTCTTATCGGGCTTAACGGAAGTGGTATTGTCGCACATTATATTCACGCAAACCCTCTCGAAGTTTTCAAGCGCGAGTTGAATATCATTTTGCATACTCTCCACGCTCTGACCGCTCAAACCAAACAATAAGTTGACTTCGTCAAATCCTCTTGAGATTTCTTTTGTATTTTTCTCCGCAATGCCTTTGCGCAATAACTCTTCTCTCAAATGATAGTCAAAGGTCTCCAGTCCCAATTTAAGTTTGAGATGGAATTCTTTAAATCTCTCTCTTAGTTGGGGTATTCTATCACGATAAAGATAGTGCGCTTCAAAGTGCAACGTACGTATACCCTTTTCTCTGCAAACCTTGTCTATATAATCAAGCGTAGCGTCGTCAAGTTCAAATACCGAACCGCTGTTGATTACCTCCAAATCGCCGTATACGCCGCTGACCTTGTCGAGCGTATCTTTGTTTATCTCAAAGTTGGCTTTGTCGTCTTTGCTACTGTCGAGATAGTAATCGCAAAAAACGCACTTCTTATAGATGCACCCGCGCCCGCGAAGCAACACGATTTCTCGCTTTCTCTTATTGTCAATCGCACTGTATCTTTGCATATTACTCCTTTGTCATATTCAGCAAAATCGTCGCTCGACTTATCCTTTTTTCTGTTTGTTTTAGAGCCACGGCTCTAAAACAAAAAAGCGCCCACTAAGGACGCTTTCGACATTTCTACCGAATTTCCCTAGTTTTGATTTTGCTACTGCAAGGCAGGATGGTTACGAACTGCCTGAAATTTTATTGTCGATATAAATATACTCTGTGTTGAGAATATTGTCAAACAAATTATGAAAATAAATCGATAAAATATATCCTGGATATAAAAACTCATATCTACCGATATTGAAAATACTTTAAAGTTGTGCTATACTGTATCCGATACGATTTTGCGTATCGGATATTTTTTGCATCAAAGGTGTGTTTATGTATAATTTGAAAACTCCTTGGTCGGACAAAGCAGACACGACGGCTTATCCTAGACCGCAGTTGAACCGTCAAAGTTATCACTCACTTGACGGACAGTGGCAATATAAGATACAAAAAGGCAATTTCGACTGCACAGTCGAAGGCTTATTTGACGGCGTGATAAGAGTACCCTTTTCACCAGAATGTACGCTATCAGGCGTCAATAAATTCCTTGCGCCCGACGAAGTACTTATATACCGCCGTAAATTTCCAAGGCACGAAAAAGACAAGTTGGCAATATTGCACTTCGGCGCAGTGGACTATGAGTGCAAAGTATTTCTCAACGACCATTTCGTGGGCAGCCATATAGGCGGCTATACCTCGTTTGAATGGGAAGTAAGTGGGTATCTTCAAGATCAAAATATCCTCGAAGTACGCGTCGTAGACCCCTCCGACAGTCAGCCAATAAGCAGAGGCAAACAAAAGATAGACCACGGCGGAATATGGTATACTCCCACTTCGGGAATATGGCAAAGCGTGTGGATAGAATACGTACCCAATACGTATATAAAATCTCTTAAGATTACGCCCAATCTCGACGAAAAATTCG
The DNA here is from genome assembly GCA_029060025.1 of Clostridia bacterium. Taxonomy (GTDB): domain Bacteria; phylum Bacillota; class Clostridia; order Christensenellales; family UBA3700; genus RACS-045. Next base: position 8,264 of record JAIDUV010000049.1, read on the forward strand.
TCACCATCAAAGTCAACGCCAACGCTCCCTGCGAAGCGCAGATTATCCTCAACGGCAAGACTTATCCCACGCAAAACTTAAGCGTGTGCGTGCCTGTGCCCGAGCCTCGCGAGTGGTCACCCGAAGATCCATATCTATATTTCTTTGACGTAGTGTGCGGAGAGGATAAAGTACACAGTTATTTTGCAATGCGCAAGTTTTCCGTCGGAAAACGTGACGACGGCAAGCCGTGTTTTATGCTTAACAACAAGCCGTATTTTATGAGCGGAATGTTGGATCAAGGATATTGGTCGGACGGCTTGTATACTGCGCCGAGTGACGAAGCGTTGATATACGATATCAAACTCGCCAAAGAGTGCGGCTTCAATACTCTTCGCAAGCATATCAAAATCGAGCCGTTGCGTTGGTACTACCACTGTGACAGACTGGGTATGATAGTGTGGCAAGACTTTGTCAACGGCGGCGGAGACTACAACAAAATGGCAATACTAGCGCTGCCCAATATAGGAATCAACGTAAAAGACAGCAACTATTCCTTTTACGCCCGCAAAGACAAAGTGGGAAGAGACCTATATTACAAGGAGATGTCCGAAGTCGTAGAACAACTTTTCAACTGTCCGAGCATTGCCCTGTGGACACCGTTTAACGAAGGCTGGGGACAATTCGATTCCCTCAAAGTATGCGAATATCTCAGGAGTCTTGACAATACAAGACTGATAGACCACGCAAGCGGTTGGAGTGACCAAGGCGGAGAGATAAGAAGTATACACAAATACTTCGTCAAATTCAAGATGCCGCGCAGAGAAAAACGCCCTGTATCATTGAGCGAATACGGCGGCTACGCTATGAAAGTCGACGGACATACATTTGTCGACAAAGCCTTTGGATATGCAACGTATGAAGATCAAAAGGCACTTGACGAAGCACTGAAAAATCTTTGGAAGAATGAAATCATTCCCGCAAAAGAACAGGGACTGTGCGCTGCTATCTATACGCAAATGAGCGACGTACAAAGCGAAGTCAACGGCATAGTCACCTATGACCGCCAAGTAGTAAAAGTCGACGTCAAGGCGCTTAAAGCCCTCAACGACGAATTAGTTGGCAAATAAATTCTCTCTTTATTAAGTTCGGCAGTGCGTATCTTGCTCGTCTACAAACTTTATCTTGCCCTTTACCGATCTGCCGACGGCAAACGTAAGGGGCATATAAAATGCCGACATTCTTCCCCACTTGATAGACTCTATCTTACCGTATGAATTGATACATACGCCGCTGTCAATAAACTTGCAAAGCACGTACTTACCGGACGCGTTGGCAAGAGTTTTTGCGCAAGATATCTTTTCATTATCCGCGCCTGTGGAATTGATATTAAAAATATATCGGCACCCATTAAGCGCGCTTTGCCAAAGAGTTGGATAACAAATATCGCTGTCGACAAATATACAAATCTTGCCCCTTGACGTACAGTACGATCTCACAGTAGACGAACCTACGTAGCCCTTTTGCGGCACGACTTCGTCACTCACGCCCAAGATGCGTCCGTTGTCAATCACCATAACGCTGTTGAAAATCTTTTCGCCTATCTTGGCTCGCATAGCAACGACGACTATTACTTCCTTATCCCTGCTATACTCTATTATACCTTTAAAAACACTTGTCTTGCCGCTCAATTCGGCAGGCATATCAACAAGTCCTACGACCTCTCTCGTAAACAATAAAATATCGTTGGGAGAAATCATTGCGCCGTATTCTTCCATCACTTTGTCAAAATCAATATCGGAAAAGCAAAAAATCATACTGCATTTTATGACGGCAATATTAAAATGGTGCTTAAATACTTATTCACTATTCACTTTACATTTCCTTGCCGTCTTCTTGAAGATAAGGCTTACTCCTCTGCCCTTTCAAAACCGCAAATCTCAAGTGCTAGCCTTGCTCCGCACAAAAAGCCTTCTCTAAAGTATTGCCTGCTTATTACATCTCCAAGACACCCCTCTTCAATAGTATAGTTAAGGAATATCTCATTAAAATTTTTATCGTCACCTATATACTCCATAAGTATTCTTTCCCATTTTCCTAACTCGTCAAATTGCTTCGTATATTCGACTTCCTCAACCATTTTTTTCTCGTTTACTGAATCATATAGACTTTGTATTATTTTTGATTGTAACATAATGTAACTCCTTTACTATTTGCACCGATTGGTAATATTATACGGTGCAAATAGTAAAATGTCAATTGTTTATTGGTGCAAATAGTGAGAAAATTTATATATGGAAGCAAAATTTACGTCAAATATTAAAAAAATACGAAAAGATTTCAACGTATCTCAAACACAACTCGCTAAAGAGATTGGTTTTAGTCACGGTATAATAAGTTTATGGGAAAGCGGATTACGTATTCCAAGCGCTGACGCAATTATAATACTATCTCGTTATTTTCAAGTAAGCGCTGACTATTTATTAAAAGTTACCGAAGATAGTACTATGTTGCATCGCGCAGACGATTTTGTCATTGACGTGACAATATTTAATAAAAGACTAAAAGAATTGAGGACAAATAAGAATCTATCTCAAGAACAACTTGCTAAAAGAGCAGGTCTAACCAAAACTTCTATCAACCACTGGGAAAACGGTAAGTGTCAACCCAATGCAAATGCAATAGTCGCTCTCGCCCGCTACTTTGACGTTTCGACCGATTATCTTTTAGGCGAAACGGACTAGACGTTTTTACAATCTCAACCAACCTTTTAACGTCATTTCGACTGAAGCGAAGCGCAATGGAGAAATCTCAAACCTTATATTAAATAAAACTAAAAGATGCTGTCACTTTTATGACAGCATCTTTTGCATATTTACTAATTATTCCTCGTCAAAAGAGTACGGCGTAACTTGATATACGTAATAGTTGAGCCAATTGTTGAAAAGCAAATAAGCCGTACTTCTCCAAGATAAATTTATATTATACAGTCCGTCGTCCTCAAAATAGTTGGCAGGTTTTTGAATATCCAGCCCCTTGTCCACGTCGCGCAGATATTCTTTCTTCAAAGTCGTACGGTCGTATTCGCTATGTCCCATAAAGAAAAATCTCTTATTGTCCAGGCTTTTTATTATGGCAATGCCGCACTCTTTGCCGCTTGCAAGTACCTTTAAGTTGGAGATACTCCTCAACTTATCTTCGTCAATATCAGTATGACGCGACATAGGAATAAACATACTGTCATTCATACCTTTGAGCAACAAGTCGTACTTATCCTCCGCTCTAACTTCATAGATACCAAAGAGTTTAGAATCACGAGCGCGTTTCGTCACGCCATAGTGGTGATACAATCCCGCTTGCGCTCCCCAACAGATATGTATCGTCGAAGTCACGTGCGAGTCTGACCAATCCATAATCTCGCTCAACTCTTTCCAGTACGCAACTTCTTCAAATCCCATCTGCTCAACCGGCGCGCCGGTGATAATCATACCGTCAAAATGCCTATCCTTAATCTCGTCAAAGACCTTATAAAATCTATGCATATGACTTTGAGGCGTATTCTTGGAGATATAAGTATCCATATTGACAAGCGTAACGTTGATTTGCAACGACGAATTGCCGAGCAATCGCATAAGTTGCGTCTCCGTGTCAATTTTTGTAGGCATAAGATTGACGATCGCAATCTCAATCGGTCTTATATCTTGGCTTACCGCCCTTTCGCTCGGCATAACAAAAATTTTCTCTTTGGTAAGCACGTCAAAAGCCGGTAGGTCTTTTGGTATTACTATTGGCATATTAACTCCTTTTGCAGACTTGCAAAATTTTTCCTTATTATTTATCTAAACTGTCCAACGCCTGTTTTACGTCAGCAATCAAATCGTCGGCGTTTTCTATTCCCACCGAAAGTCTTATGAGTTCCGGAGATACTCCTGCGCTCTCAAGTTCTTTATCATTCATTTGGCGATGCGTTGCGCTTGCAGGGTGCAGACAACAACTGCGCGCGTCTGCTACGTGCGTCTCTATTGCGATAACCTTGAGACGTTTCATAACCTCTTCTGCGGCTTTTCTGCCGCCCTTAACGCCAAAACTCAACACTCCGCAAGAGCCGTTGGGCAAATACTTCTTAGCAAGTTGATAGTCTTTATCCCCCTCGAGATTGGGATACTTGACCCACTCGACATTCTTGTGGCTTTGCAAAAACTGCGCTATTTTCAAAGCATTGGAGCAATGTCTCTCCATTCTTACGGCAAGGCTTTCAAGTCCGAGATTGAGTATGTAAGCGTTTTGCGGAGACTGAATAGACCCAAAGTCTCTCATAAGTTGAGCGGTTGCTTTGGTAATAAAGGCTCCGGCAAGTCCAAACCTCTCGGTATATGTCACTCCGTGATAACTCTCGTCGGGAGTGCAAAGTCCCGGGAATTTATCCGGATATTTCGTCCAGTCGAATTTGCCGCTGTCCACGATTGCTCCGCCAACGCCAGCGCCGTGTCCGTCCATATACTTTGTCGTGGAGTGCGTGACTATGTCTGCGCCCCATTCAAAAGGTCTGCAATTTATCGGCGTGGCAAAAGTATTGTCCACGACGAGCGGTACGCCGTGCGCGTGCGCCGCCTTTGCAAATCTCTCTATATCAAATACCACTATTGCAGGATTTGCGATTGTCTCGCCAAATACCGCCTTGGTGTTGGGTCTGAAAGCCTTTTGGAGTTCTTCATCCGTACAGTCGGGTTTAACAAACGTAAATTCAACACCCATTCTCTTCATAGTGACGGCAAAAAGATTGTACGTTCCGCCGTATATCGTCGACGACGCGACTACGTGGTCTCCGCAACCTGCGATATTGAATATTGCATAAAAGTTGGCTGCTTGTCCGGAAGAAGTCAACATTGCTGCGCTTCCGCCCTCGAGTTCGCATATCTTTTGCGCAACGTAGTCGTTGGTTGGATTTTGAAGACGGGTATAAAAATATCCGCTTGCCTCAAGGTCAAACAACTTTGCCATTGCTTCGCTTGTGTCGTATTTAAATGTCGTGCTTTGAATTATTGGCACCTGTCTAGGTTCGCCGTTGCCGGGTCTATATCCGCCCTGTACGCATATTGTTTCGATTTTGCTCATATTGCAACTCCTTTGGTAAGTTAAACTTTATATCTAGATTTCTCAACCTTGCGTAAGTATCGTCACATTGTTGATTATTATCTCAAGTGTGAGCATTACATTGCGAACGTGAATATCGTCATTCCGAGCGCAGTCGAGAAATCTAATAAATTATCTATATTCTTTGACGGCTCTGTCAATCTGTCTTTTCGCCTCTCTGTCTGCGATAGACTTTCGTTTGTCGTGCAACTCCTTGCCTTTTGCAAGTCCAACTTCCACCTTGACAAGTCCTTGACGGAAATAAATCTTGGTAGGCACGATAGTATACGACTTTTGCGTAACTGCGCCGCGCAGTTTGTCTATCTCTTTTTTGTGCAAAAGCAACTTGCGAGGACGCTTGGCGTCGACGTTGAAATAACTGCCTTTCTCATAAGGCTTTATATGCGCATTCATTAAGAAAACTTCTCCGCCTTTGACAATGCAAAAACTGTCTTTGAGATTGACTTGTCCCGCCCTTATTGACTTGACTTCGCAGCCGACCAAAGCAATACCCGCCTCATAGGTATCTTCTATGAAGTAATCAAAATAGGCTTTCTTGTTATTGTCGATTATCTTTATTCCGTCAGCCATAAAGTTCTCCTTTTGCTATTATATCATATAATGAATAAATTGTTTATTATTTTTATATATTTTGTATTCGACGCTTTATTTAACCCTAAAATAGCGAATTTTGATGATATTTTTATCGACGGTTGAGTGATAGCGTACTTGCCGTACGCGCGCGAGACCGCTCGATAACAAATAGCGCAAAAGGCGCATTTTAGGCAATAAAAAAATCGCCTTTGACTTTTTTCATCAATGTCTCAGGCGAAAACTTTATCTTTTTAGATGCGACTTATCTTTGAATAAACGTAATGAAGAAGAAAATCGCAAGCACTGCTAAAATTACTGCAAACGCAACCGTCAACTTCTTCAAGATACTCTCTTTTGATTTCGCCTTATTCTTTTTGGAATAAGAGTCCATCTCTTGACCGCCGAGGACACCGATATTTTCATTTTGTGGCTTTTGCATCATTACGACAACCACTTCGGCAATTCCCAATACGAGACACAATGCCATTATAAGCGGTCTAAGCCAACTTGTTATATTAGGTTGGAAGATAGCCTCTCCCAGCAACATTATATAGTTCATTTTTTACCTCCGTCGATATGACTGCCATATTATAATAACATATCAATTTAAAAAACACAACGATTTTTAACAAAAATTTCTCACACAAAAATAACGCCCCTCATAGTATGAAATATAAACGTAACATACTCAATGCCGCTCCAGGCAAATTACGATTTTGTAAAACAAAAAGGAGATACATAAATGAACGGTAATTATGCTGTAGACACCCCGTACCCGCCGGTGCGAGGCACGTGCAATCACTGCGAAATGAAAATGCTTATGGATCTATATTCCGGGCGTACCGGCGAACTGACGTCCACCACTCAATATCTTTACGAACATTACGTAATTGACGGAATCGACGAAGATATTGCAAAATGCGTGTTGGGAATTGCCAAAGTCGAGATGATACACCACGCCTTGCTTGGCGAAGCAATAGTAAAGATGGGCGGAGACCCCATTATGGGCGGTAGCACCTGCTTTTGGTCGGGCTCTAATCTAAAATATACGCAAAATCCTATTTGCTTTTTGCAAAACTCCCTCGCGTCCGAACAACTTGCGGTGAGCAACTATAGACGCGCTGCCGCCTGCATAAACAACGCGTCGCTGAGCGAACTTTGTCTACGTATTGCTCAAGACGAAGAATTGCATATAGAGATACTCGACGAATTGCTGGAAAAACTCAACTGCTAATATCCCACGCGATAATTACGTCTTGTCGGTATGCGTATTCTTAAGACGCTGTTGCCTAAGCCAGATACCCATCATACACCTTTGCGGCAACATCTTAGCAACCAAATGCGAAACCTTGGTGTAAAGTCCGTATACCGATATATCTTTTGACTTCTTCGCGTCCTTGACAGCCTTCTTAGCAACGACGTCGGGATAGACTATATGCGGAAAGACTCTCGTCCCCTTTTCGCCCTTAACGATTGCTCTCTCAATAAGCCTCGTCTGCATCCAACCGGGACACACAGCCGTCGCGACTATGCCCTTGCTCTTCAATTCCACGTTGAGCGCTCTCGTATAATTGCGAACAAAGGCTTTTGTAGAACTGTATATATTCTGATACGGCAAGGGTTGAAAGGACGCTTGCGACGCCATATTGATTATATGTCCGCCCTTTTGCATATACGGCAGACATATAAGTCCCATTGCGACGAGAGCGCTTATATTGAGATCTATCATATTTATCGAAGTATATCTGTCTATTCCGCCGTAATCGCAGAACTTGGCGAAACCTGCGCAATTGACGAGCCATTTGACGTCGACGTCTTCGCTGATAATGAGCGCCTCGATAATGTCAAGATTTTTCCTGTCGGTCAAGTCCATTGCAAACACGCGCACTCGCCCTTTGTCGGCTTCTTTGACGTCTTTGAGCCTCTCCTCGTTGCGGCCGATTGCCCATAATTCGTCAAGTCCTTGTTCTTTCAACATCAATTTCAAAAACTCATAACCTATACCGCTGCTTGCTCCGGTAATGATTGCTATATTCTTTTTGTCCATATATCACCTTTTTGTTTTTCTCTCACAATTATTGCCATATTGCAAAAATTATATCCTTTTATACCGTAGAGATTTCTCCATTACGCTTTGCTGCAGCCGATATGACAAGATAAAAAAATAGATAATAGAATAATGAATATTGTCGGTAATTCATCTACATTCTATTATCTATTACTTTTATCTATTATTTATTATTTATTTTACACCATACTCTCTATTGCGCTTTGCAACTTCTTATTGCGCTCCACGCTCTTTTGCTTTGTTTCGGCTTTTGTCGACACGTAAATCTTAAGTTTAGGTTCTGTACCGCTCGGACGTATGCAAAGCCATTCGTCGTCACCGAACTCATACTTGATTACGTTGGCAGACGGCAAATCCGTCGTCTCAATCCTGCAGTCTTCAAAGTATTTGACCATACCTGCTTCCAAGTCAAGTTTGCTTATCATAGGCACGCCCGCGACTTCGCTCAAGTCTGTGTCTTTGAATTTCTTCATAATATTTGCCATCTGCTCCATACCGTCCAAGCCCTTGAAAGCAATGGACTTACTGCTCTCGACGAAATATCCAAACCTTTCAAACAATGAGTTGAGTTTGTCAAAAAGCGAAATGTTTTTGAAAGTATAATAGCAAGCCATCTCTGCAAAAAGCATACTTGCGACGACAGCGTCCTTGTCTCTTGCGTGAGTACCAGAAAGATATCCGTAACTCTCTTCATATCCAAACATAAAGGTATGTTTGCCGTTTTGCTCCCATTCTTTTATCTTTTCGCCTATAAACTTAAAGCCTGTCAGCACGTCGAATACAGTTGCGCCGTAACTCTTGGCAATCTTGTCTGCAAGACGCGTCGTAACTATCGTCTTTACGACTGCGCTATTTTTAGGCAAAGTACCCATTTCCTTATGGCGGGCAAGTATGTAGTCCATAAGCATTGCGCCAATCTGATTGCCGTTGAGGAGGATAAATTCGCCCTTGTCGTCTCTTATTGCAATACCCATTCTGTCGCAGTCCGGGTCAGTGCCTATGACTATATCACTACCCAATTTATTTGCAAGGTCAATACCCATCTTGAGCGCGTCGGGCTGTTCGGGATTGGGCATAACGACGGTGGAAAACTCCGTATCAGGATATTTCTGCTCTTCTACCACTGACACGTTTATCCCCATTCTCGCAAGCATAGTAGTCACAGGTACGAATCCCGAGCCGTGTATCGGCGAATAAACTATCTTGATATCCTTGCCTACTTTCTCCACAGCCTCTTTGGACAGAGACAACCTGGAAATCGTGTCATAATATTTATCGTCAAGGCTCTTGCCAATGACTGTGATATGCTCGCTCAAAGCAAAGTTGTCTTTGCCTTCTATATCTTTGTGGCAGGTCGTCTTGACGTCCTCTTGCGCCAATCCGAAATACGGCGTCTTTTGAATAAACTCGACCACGCCTGCGGTAGCCTCGGGAGACATCTGCGCTCCGTCCTCTCCGTATACTTTATATCCGTTGTACTCCTTTGGATTGTGACTTGCGGTAATCATAATACCTGCGATACAATTCAATTCTCTCACGGCAAAAGAACACATAGGCACCGGCCTTACGTTTTCAAACAACGAAACCTTGATACCGTTTGCGCCCAATATTTTTGCCGACGTCAACGCAAATTCAAATGACATACGCCTGGTGTCGTAAGAAATGACAACGCCTCTTTTTGCCTCGTCACCACCAAGCGAATTTATGTAATCACTCAAGCCCTTGGTTGCTCTTGCGACAGTATATTCGTTCATATTGGAGATACCCATACAAATAGTACCTCTCATTCCTGCCGTACCAAACGCCAACGGCAACGTAAATCTCTCTTTGATTTCCTTTTCGTCGGAAGATATTGCTAAAAGTTCCTGCTTTTGCTCTTGGCTGACGTTGTCCAACCATTCTTTGTAATTGTCTTGATACATATATACCTCTTATTGCCGTCTTGTCGGCTTAATTTTATATTTGTGATTTTGACTTATTCTATGTTCTATTATCATCTCGACCGTAGTGGAGATTTATCTCTATCCTTTTTATTCTGCCATTGACGCTCGCACAAGACGCAACATTGCTTGCTCGCTATGCCGTCACTACGTTCCTTACGAGCGCAGTCGAGAAATCTAATCAGTAGTTTAAAACGCTTTAATCTCTGTCTTCGTCAAAGTACGTTGCCATAATATCTGCAATATGTACCAGTGTAGCAAATGGAAATTGCGAAAATGCTTTGCTTATAGAAAAGTCTCCGCCCACTACGCGCTTGTCAAAGCCGCCCATATGCCAATTGATAGCCATTGCCTCTTCTCTTGTAAGACGCATAAATCCGCTTATCATATACACCGACTTTTCGCCGTGTCCGTACGGCAACTTTTCGTCGACGGTATAATAAGGCACTTGCTCCCAAGTCCCAAACTCGTTCTTGACGTTGCGAAGCGAAACCTTATAATAATCTACTTTGCACAAGTCGTGCAACAACGTGGAAATTGCGATACTCTCCGCCGACACGTTCTTAAAAAGCGAATCTTCTTTCTTATTTTCGTTTTCAATAAGTTCGACTGCTCTGTCATAGACGTTGAGGGAGTGGTCGCACAGACCTCCCAAGACAGCATTGTGGAATTTAGAACTTGCAGGCGCAACAAAAAAATCACTGTCGCACAGCCATTTAAGAAGTTTGTCACTGCCTTCTCTTTTGATGTTTTCTTCATAAATCTGCAGAAATCTTGCCTTGTTGAGTTCTACGTCTACCATAATTGCCTCGCCAAAAAATACTATGCTTTAATTATATGTTTTTAAATATTAAATGTCAACCAAGCGCCGACGTCATTTTGAACGCAGTCGAGAAATCTACTTCTTTTACTTGTCGTCCCAATAGTAGCAAACATTTGTTATACTTGATTCTGACTTGCATTGTCGACGCAAATATAATATAATATTTGAAAAATTAAGGAGAATAAAAATAATGAAGATAGAAAAAATAAATCAAAATAATATCAACGTGGCAAATATTATTGCTGACGAAATTGTAATAAATGACTTACAAAGCGCCATTGATCTAATGATGACAGTAAAATATGAAACAGGCATTAAAAATATTGCCATTTCAAAAGATTTAATCACAGATAAATTTTTTATATTAAGTAGCGGAATTGCAGGAGAAATTTTGCAAAAATTTATCAATTATCAGTTCCGTATTGCAATCTTTGGAGATTATACAAAATACACTAGCAAACCGTTAAAAGATTTTATATACGAAAGCAATAATGGACAAGACGTATTTTTTGTCGACAATTTAGAAGACGCAATAAATAAATTGACCGTGACAAACTAACTTGATAAATAAAAGTTTACGCTACCCCACGTATAAAGTCTATCCAAGGAAAATCTTCTTTTGACGGGACTTTAGGCGTGTCGTCTTGAGCAGGCTTTTTGCGAGTAATTTTGCCTTGCACAGGCAAGTAGTTATCCTTTCGCAATTCTTTTTGGAAAATGATTTTGCCGTCCTGCACGTACTCAATTATTGCTCTCGACTTATAGCCGACACTGCTCTTTTTCGTCTCGACGTATTCGCCGTCACTATCTTGCTTGATTTCCCCGGAAAGTTCTTCCGACCATTCTATAATCGGCTCTGGAGGCTGCAAAACCTCGGTAATCTCACTGCGTAAATTTATCTTATACGGCAACGGATGTCCGTATATGTCAAAATATACTTTTTTATCCTTAGTATATCCGTTGACTATTACGTCGTAATTGCTGTCATTGAGCAATACTAAGTCAATAAATTCGCTTACGGTAGCGTCTTGCGAAAGTCCGCAATAAGAAGACGGCAAAGAGTGCGACTGTACGGATTGAGCGGACATACCTGCCCTTATCCAAGCATTATACAGCGTAGTCGACACTTGACAAACTCCGCCACCTACGCCCTCGGTGTATTCGCCGTTGAGAATAACTTTCGCGTTTTTGTATCCCCTCTCTTCGCTCCTCAAACCTACCACGGTATTGAAAGACAGTGTCTCTCCTTTCTTTACGACGAGCCAGCAAAAATTACTGCTTGCCAACGCCACGTTGTGAGCGCGTTCTTCCTTAGACGTAGAATAATCTGTGTTAAAAGAACTGACAAGTTGCATTTTTGGCGAAAAGCCGTAGGGATTTGGACTGCTCATTGCAGCAATTGCCTGCATTTTTTGCCCTGCGTATAACAATACTCCGCCGACTGTAATCATAATTAAAGCGACGCAAATGAAAATTAAAAATATGCAGATATATATTTTCCTACGACTTTTCACACTAATATTTTGTGAATGAGGAATAATTATATTCTGCATAATTTTGGCAAACTTAGGGTTGCAATTCTTTGATTTTATCAAACAATTCTTTCGGTGTATGAACTATAATATTTGCTCCCGCATCGACTAGTTGAGCGTGGGTTCTAAATCCCCAATCTACCGCAATCAAGGTCATACCGCAGTTGCCTGCAAACTCGCAATCTACTTCGCTGTCTCCCACGTATATTATTCCGTCACAGGAAAGTCCATTCTCCTTGCAAGCAAGGTCAAACAAATCTGAGTTGGGCTTTGCAGGAATATCGTCGCGAGAGCCGTACGCCGCGTCGAATATATCACCAAAAAAGCGCTTTGCCAAGTCCTTGGTTGCACCGTCGTATTTGTTGGAAATCAACACAAGTTTGAATCCGTCGGCTTTGAGCATTTGCAATGTATCGACAATGCCGTCAAACGGCTTCGTCGTGTCGGTTTTGTGAGCGTCGTAATAATCTTTGAATATCTCTCTGCACTTCTCCAACTCGACTTCGTCTTTGCAATTCATAAGGTCGCGCAATAAGTTGCGTATTCCGTGACCTATTGCCGCTCTCACTGTCTCCACGCACTGCTTGGGATATCCCAACTTAGCAAGCGCGTAATTTGCCGACTTGGCAAGGTCGGGCAGAGTATCAAGCACTGTGCCATCTAAATCAAAAAAAACTATCTTTTGCATAAATCCTTAAAATATTTATCCTATTTTATGTCACTGCAACAATATTTTGTCACTGCGACTATATTATGTCATTTCGAGCGTAGTCGAGAAATCTAATCCGCTTATTCCGCGTTGATTATCAACAATACGTATCCCTCTTTGACTTCTATCTCGCAGTCGCCGTCCAACAATTCGTTGCTCACGCCGAGAGGAAAAGTATTTGTCAAAGTCGCATCAGTCAAAGGGTATTTGCCATTTTTAATATACACTCCCTTTGCCGCATCAAAAGCAAACAGCGAAAAGGTCTGCCCTTTTCTTCCGCAGATAGTGCTTTTGCCTGTCACGACTTGCGCAATACAGTCTTTGCCTATCAAAGTGACTTTTACGCCTTTTTTTGCAAACTCGTAAGCGCATTGCAAATTGGCAAGCGTATGATCCAGTCTACCGCCCAACGCTCCATACACTTCAAATTCGTCGCAGCCTCTTCTGCGCGCCTCGTCAAAGGCGAGATACATATCGGTATAATCCTTGATAGGGTCGTGTCGCAGCGTAGCAATTCCCTCGGGAATATACCCAAGGGAATCAAAATCTCCTACTGCCAAGTCCACTCGGCATAAATCTTTGATATGAGCGTAACCGCCGTCTACGGCAATCACGATGTCTTGCTCTCCGACGCAAAATTGCTCGGCGCAAAACTCGCCGTTACCCACAAACACGCATTTCATAGATTACTCTTGCTCGCTCTTGTTTGCGCTTTCGCTCTTAGGCGGACACACCTGTCTGAACATATTCTCAAGGTCTTTTTTGTTCATAAACTTAGGCACCGGATAAAGCGGATGCGCTTCTGCATACGCTCTATCGACCATTGTAGGCAGGTCTTTTTCTTCCACTACGTTCTCTATCTTTTCGGGAATATCCATAGCCTTATTCATATCTTTAATAGCCTGAATAAACTTCTTTGCCTTGACTTCTGCGCTGTCTCCGTCAATGCCGACAATATCTGCGAGTTTAGCAAGTTTTTTATAGATACTGCTGCCAAACCAATCGAGTATATGCGGAAGTATCACAGAATTTGCAAGTCCGTGCGGGGTGTGATAAAAACCGCCCATCGTATGCGCCATTGCGTGAACGTAACCTACATACGCTCTCGTAAACGCAGCGCCTGCATAAAAAGCGCCTTTGAGCATATTTTCTCTCGCTTCTAGGTTTTGACCGTCGTTGTACGCCGTGACGAGGTTGTCGAAAATAAGTTTAACAGCCTTCTCCGCATCCGCCTTAGTCTGCTTAGTGTTGCCCTTTCCGATATACGCCTCGACAGCGTGCGTCAAAGCGTCCATACCGGTCGTCGACGTGATATGCTTGGGAAGCCCGGTCGTCAAAGTAGCGTCAAGCAAAGCATACTCGGGAATAAGCGCGTGATCGTTGATAGCATACTTCTCGTGCGTTTGAGAATTGGTAATTACCGCCGCCAAAGTCGTTTCGCTTCCCGTACCTGCCGTCGTAGGTATTGCGACGAGCGTAGGAAGTTTTTTACCGACTTTGAGTATTCCCTTCATTTGCGGAATCTGCTTGTTTGGCTTTGCCACTCTTGCGCCCACTGCTTTTGCGCAGTCCATAGACGAGCCGCCGCCAAGAGCAATAATACACTGACACTTCTCGTCTTTATACATCTGCAAAGCCTGCTCGACAATATCTATCGTAGGATTGGGACATACCTCGCTGAACAGCGCGCAATGCAATCCAACTTTCTCGCAACCGTCGATAATTGGCTGCGGCATACCCAACTTCATAAGCATAGGGTCTGTGACGAGCAAGACGCTGTCAAATCCCTTGTCCTTAATAAACTTGGGCAAATCTGCAATGCCGCCTTCTAAATTGAGAAGTTGAGGTTGACGCCATTTTAAAAACGGCGAAACGATATATATCGTCTTTTGATAAGTTCTGTACCAGGCTTTTTGGAAAATATTCATAAAATGCTCCTTGAATTGCTTTATGTAAAATCTGTATTTAAATTATACGTCTTAGCGACGCAAAAAGTCAAACGATATACCCATAATCAAAAGCGCGCAATACGTTTTTTTATTTTTAATAAATTTTTCTATTTATTTTTACAAATTCAGTTAAAATTCAGCGCCGCAATCAAAAATGATAGTGAACCAAATTATAAAGGAGGCATATTATGAAAAAATCAAAACTGACGCTATTGTGCATAATGCTGATTATGGCAATTACTTTTGCCAGCGTATTCCTTGTAAGTTGTAACGACGACAACGGCAATGACCCCGCTAAGCAAGAAGCAATAATTACCGCAAGTCTAATACAACAATATAAATACGACGGCAACGTGCACAACGTACAGGCAAAACTTAACCACGATGAGGCAACTTTGACTTATTCGCCCCAACAAGGTTATACGGAAGTTGGCAATTACGAAATTACCATTTCTGCGCCTGAAACAAAAAATTATAACGCGGCTTCGCTCAAAGTCTTATTGAAGATAGTAAGCAACGAGGAGAAACCCGTCGACTCTGTTATGACTCGCTGGCAAGACTTATTGAGTGACGTCAAGGAGGTCTTCTCCGTCGATAAAGGAGACGTCAAGGTCAATATCAAAACCGAAGCCAATTTGACACCAAATAAAGGTGACGTAAGCAAATTCAAATTCGACGCCGTAGGCAATCTCGACTTGGCAAACAACACCGACAACAAGACGAATTTCCACGTAAATTTTGCAATTGACGAAAATCAATACGGCTTATATATCCAAAACGGCGGTACGTATCTCAAACTTAACGACGATATATTCTATCTAAATAATGCCGATATTATGTCACTTTTGACTCAAAATTCCTCAACGACGACTCCTGAAGACAGCGATTCGTCTTTGGTAGACGCAATAATCGATCTTTTGCCGCTGGCGCTCTTCTCCAAATTGGACGACATAACCAATACGGACGGCGTATGGACCGTGTCTCTTGACTTAACGAGTATATGGGCTAAAGTTGAATTGTTAGTGTTGCCAATAGTCGGAAAAGACGTCTTGAGCCAAGAGAATATCAAATTTTTGGACGACTTTTTCAACGCAAACCAAATGACGTTTAAATTGGAACTTGATTTCAATACTGTAAATTCCTTAACTGCAAAAGCCCAACTTAATATTGCTACATATGGCGCTTTCAAAGCCAACGTAACTGCAATGGAAATTGCAAACGGCTCTTTTGACAACGTAGAAGGCGCGCTTACGCAGTCTCAAATGGAGAGCGCAAAGGCAATCAACGCCGCCAACGCGCAAATTCAAGGCACGCTCGCACTTGTAAACAAAAGCGGAGAGACTTACGAGCATCTCAATTGGAAGTTAGTAGCGGATATAGATCCTTTTGCATTGGCGCAAGCAATCAAAGCGGCGTCTGAAAGCCAAGACACTATGAGTTGGCTCAACGACGAAAACGTGCGCAATATGAAGGTATATTTCTCTTTGTATCACGAGCACCAAGCAGGAGACAGTGTAGCGTGCACGGATGTTATGTGCCCCACAAGAGCAGGCGGTATGGAAGATACGACTATTCTTGACGTCGCGTTCGACCCGCAAAATTTCGGTGACAGCAAAATTTATCTCGCGGCAAATTTGAGCAGAATTTTCTCGCAAAAATCTTTTACTACAACTTTGCAAAATCTCAACAGCCTTATCAACACTATGGCAGGCTCAAAATTGACCGGACTTCTCAACGAGAACTTCTTTACGGCAATTGATTTAACAAAGACGATAGTAAGTTCTGACAGCGAGCCCGATGAACCAAGCAATCCCGACGACGACAAATTGGATATCAAGGCTCTTATCAATCCTATAGTTGATTTATTGACAAAGGGACTCCAAATTCAAAACAACGCTATTACTCTTGATATGGAGCAGACTTACGCTTTGCTCGACAGTATATTGGATTTAAATACTTTGATAAATATCAATATAGAGAATATGATCAAAATCAATGCGACCAACGTAAAAGACGCATTGTTCAAAGGCATTCTCTCGCCTGACGACGAAAGCGAAACAGACAAGGCATTCAATTCTATATCTTTGGGCATAACGTCGATTGAATACGGCAATGCCGAGAATTTCAACTGCAAAGAAGCAATTACTCACGACCCGATCGACGCGTCAAAAGAGCGTGCTTTCGGAGGAAGCAAGCCGCTTTCGCTTGACAATGCCAACGCAAAGACCACCGGCAGAGTCTTCAACACCAAGCAGACTTACGACGACTATACCGCAGCAGGCGGCATACACGTAACTTTGGAAGAACTCAACGCAGACGTCGTAGGCAAACTTATCGAATATACTTATACCGCAATGGACGGTCAAACCTATACAGCGTATACTCAAATCATCGCTTATGAGGGTCTTGACACGACAAAACTCGACGTTCCGCAGACCATCAAGGCAATCGTATTGCCTCTTGACGGCAAAGGCGGTCTGTTTAGCGACCTCTTGTGGTCAATACTCCACTCTCTCGGATCGGGCGGTCTTATCGCGGGCTTCTTGCCAAGCAATATAACCATACCTTTCAGAGCCGACGTAATAGATATGCAAATCACGTTGACCGAAGTGGAAAGCGCAGAGTTTAATCTCAATATCCCGCTTGAAGACGAGTTCTTGCTCACTCCGTACGAATACGACAATACGGCGAAGTTGGATATGAGCAAATACCTCGGCGGAACTATTGATCTCGTATACACCGACGGCTTCAAGCGCACAATTACGGCAAGTTGCTCAAATGACTTAGTTAGCGATAAATTCCTCGTCAACGACGGCAACGAATACACTATCACATTGAGCCACTACTCTATGCCTGACATCAAGCAAGACTTCAAAGTTCAAGCCAAGTCTCCCGAAAAGCCTTCTTTGATCATCAACAGCGACGGCGGCATATCCGTATTGACTTACGGAGTTACGCAAGACCTTACGCTTGAAGTAGTAGTCAAAGCAAGTTCTTTATCTTCCGCAAAAGAAGTACCGTCGACGGATTACATAATAACTATTGGCGGAAAATCTCTTGACGAAATTGTTATCAATTCCGACGGCGTAGAGTTCTTTGAACTTGCGAAGAATTCTGACGACGTGAAGATCAACTTCAAGCAAAGCGTAGCAAAGATGACGTCTGCCACCGCATACTTCTCGCTGAAATACAGCGACGGAACGACAAGCGCAGAGACGAGATATACCAAGTACTTTACCAAAGTAGCGCAAGAGGCAATTTGGGCAAGTATGAGCGGCATCAGCGACCTTGGCGCAAACCTCAACGGCAAACTCACCTACACTTATTGGACGGAAGAAGACGACGAATTTGCAGACGCAAGATTGCTCTCGTTGCTCTTTGAAGACGGCAAATACTATATGGTGGACAACGCCGAAAATCCGACGGTCAAAGTCGAAGTTGATCTCATTGCTTACGACAAAAACGACAAGTCAAAGACGAATATATTGGTAGACGGACTTATCCCGTTTGAAAAACTCCAAGAAATGTCTTACGACTCGGCAAAGAAAACAAGCAAGACTCCGTCAATAAACATCAGCGCTACCTTCACGGTAGATGGAGCAAAAGTGACGAAAGAAAAGACTTCGCAAAGTCTTAGCGCGGCGTACAATCTCACCTACATCTACGTTTCCAAAATAGAGTCGGATAAGACGTTTGACGACCTTATGAAATTCGTAGTGTTGACGCCAAACGGCGAATCTCACGATATGCGTCTTGCTTACAAGAATGGCAAGTACGTATTCTCCGATACGTTTGAGGGTACAAAACTCGGCGATATCGAAGTGGAAGTTGTGGCAAATATTGCGCTCACCTCCTCTACGTTAGGAGATGAAATAACCTTGACTGACGGAAAGTTGGGCGCAGATCAAATCGGCAACAAAGTAACGCTGAGCGTCAAGTTTACTTACGGCGGACGCGAATTCTCGACAGCCGTGGTAACAAACAAAACAGTAGCATAATTCTTCGCAATGGGGAATATTTCAAGCATTTCCCTCCGTATTCCCCTTGCAGCAATTCCCACAAAAAACGGCGCGGTCTCACGACTGCGCCGTTTATCATTAAACAGTTTTTATTCAAAAGTTTTTTCTATGATTATTTCCTGCTCGCAATAAGAAGAACCAAGTTTAATACGCACCTTATAATATCCGCTCTTAAGGAACAGTATTCTTGTTCTCACCGCAATTGCCTCATAAAGCGTGGGCGGAAGATCTATGGCAAAGTTATTGTCGACGATATTGTTGTCAACTTTTATCTCCGATATATCAAAATACTGCTCTGCGTCCGTCGGCTCTTGATAATAGAGCGTTCCGTAAGCACTGATATATCCTCTCAGCACCTGTACGGAAATCGTAGAAGACACGCCCCACTCGCCGTGATAAGTATTGGAGATACCCGCCGAGAAAGCGTAGGTATAGCCCTCAAAATAATGCGAATTTACGCTGGTGGTATTCTCTATCTTATATTTGCTCTCGTCTCTTTTTTCCGACTTGGGCAAAATATAAAGCGGTATTGACTTCTCAAGGTCTGCATAACAGAACGTCAATGTATACCTGCCTATCTTATTTATTATGATGCTCTTCGTCAAAGAAGTTGGATTGACGTAAAAATATTCGTTGTCCTCGTCTATTGAATATCCGTTTATCTTCAAATAATCTACCGTCAAAGTCAATTCGACGACGCTGCCGTCGGCAAGCGTAAATTGCAGTATGCCAACGCGCAATTGAGAAGAATATCCTACGTTGCTCTGCTCAAGCGAAAGTTCTTGCGCGGAAGTCTTCAATACTATATCCTTTGCAGGCTTTATTCTCACCATCTCGCCGTAATATTTTCCAAAAAGATAAAACTGCAATACGGTATCCTTATCTGCGCCGATATATCTATTGCCGACGTGATCCGTCAATAAAAGTTCCTTGGCATTGGCGGCGCTCAAGTAAATGCTCTTACTCTTTCCGCCTTGATAATTTATTATCGCGGTAATCTTCTCTGGAGTATCGTCACCGCTCAATTTTTCTCCCTGCATATATTCCGACTTTTCCAAATGCTTGTAATCTACGTCCTCGACATTATCCAACTTGACGTAAGACACGACAGTTTTGCAAAGCCATCTGCTCCAACTGAATTTTCTCAACGCTTCCCATACTTTGCCGTCGAAATATCCTCTACCGGTCGGTATGCAGTAAAGTTCGATTTTCTGCCACCCTGCGTATTGCAAGTCGATGGGAGAATGATCCACGACGTACAACTGCGCGTCAAACTGCTCTCCGTAAATATCCTCTGCCTGTGCGTAAACGTAAGAGCCCGCAATCCTTTCTATCTCGTCGGCACTGATAGGAGTACCCGCTCCGTACAGCACGCCGTCTACGTATATTTCGTCGTAAAGACTGACGACGTCGTAGGTCTTGTCTCCGTCGACAGCCTTTTGACTTTGACAGAGATAATTTAATGCGGGCGGTCTGCTTATAAATCCTTTTGTATATTGTTTAGTACCTTCCACGTCGTTGCCGTATAGGTGTATTGCGCTGCGCTTAATATCATACGGCGAGACGTTTTGCCTATAATAAGTCTGCTCCACCGTCATAGTATCAATTTGATAATTATCGCATTTGAACACGCTCATAATCGAACTTGCCGCTTCGCCGGACATTCCCAAGACCTGCAAAACCTTTTCGATAGGCGCGCTTAGACCGTTGTCTTTATAAATCAATGCCAACAGCAATTCTTCGCCTATCGTATTCCCTTCCTCTTCGGTCCCCTCAAGTGACCCCGAGATCTGCCTAGTAAGTGTCTCTGCCGATATGACAGTCAACCAATACTCGGGTATCTGCGTATTGAGCAAAGATTCTGAGATATTGAAGAACTGCGTCGTTACCCTGCTGCCTATTAAGGCTCGCAAACCGATGCTGATATATATGTCGTAATTGCCAAAGTCCTTAGGCGAAAACGCAACGTCAAAAATCGCGCCTTTCGCGGGGTCGTATTTATCCTTACAGAACGCGCCGCACTGCGAATTACATATATGCGTCACTCTTATATGAAAAAAGTTGTCTTCGTCGAGTTTTGTCAAATCCCAGTCTTCGGCTATCAATTCTAACAAGTCCAACTTGGCTCTAAATTCATAATCGTATTGCATCTCAACGCGATTTGAAGATGTATTTTCAAGTTTGACGACTCCCACCGTAGTGGCTTCAAAAAGCCTCTTGTCCTCATATTCTCCGTCATCAGGATAGTACTCGATTATAGATTCGTCTTTTCCGTTGGAAATAGATATACGCGACATATTGAATTTGAATTTTTTATTCCCATCCACGTCTTGCAAGGCAAGTTCTTCGCTACTAATCTCGCTCAACTTGCCGTCGGATATACTAATATTTATTTTTCCTTTGAGCGGCGGAGTCTTAGAAAGCAAATCCTCATAATTCTCCACTTTTGCAATTGAGAAAAACAACTTTTGCAACAACTCAGGCAACTTTGAAAAAGTCTCTCTTGCAATCGCGCTGTCAAGTCCCTTTTTTAAATCAAAATCAAATGTATAGACGCTGTGGTCGGCGTTTGCCGTAGCGTCGGTAAAAAACACTCTTCCAAACAATATAAAAGCCACGCCCATAGTAGAATAATTGATGTCTTCGCCAAAAAGTCCGACTACTTTGGTCAAAGAGTACAAAAGCGGCGCATTGTCATAACGGTTGCGGACGTATTGACCTGTATCTTCGTCGTATATCTGCCAATACAACAAGTCTGAGTCGTTGTACAACTGCAAAAATATCTGTCTATCCTCTCCGACGACTTTTTCTATATTCAACACGCCTTGTTGAGAATTTTTGTTTTGAAAGTCAAGATTGAGTTTGAGCGTGCAATCGTATTTATCACCGTTATCTACATCGGTTATGTCTATATTGAAATCGCAAGTAACCGCTTCTTTTGTATCGACCTTTAAAAACTGTGCGTCAATAGCCGACGCAACGTCATAAAGATAATCTCGCCAATCAGTGACGGGAATATTCTCTTTGTTGGGCGTGCCTTTGCAAGCGCAGACAGATAAGCATACGCCTGCCAGCAATAATACCGCAACAGAAATTATCACCCATTTTTTACGCATACTCAACCTCTTTCGGGAAGAAACGCCGTCACGATAAGTCCGCTCGGGATATTGGAAGTCGCGTAAATTTTACCGCCAATCTCCTCTACCATACTGCGCGCAATTGCAAGTCCCAGACCGGTGCCGGGCTTGCTTGTCTTGACGTTGTCTCCTCTGTAAAATCTCTGGAATATCTTTTCTTCGTCACCGTCGGCAATACCTACGCCGGTGTCTGCGACACTCAATACGCAACCGCCGTCGGCGCTCTTCAAAGTGACTTTGATTTTATCTTTGTCACTCGTATACTTGACTGCGTTTTCCAAGAGTATTATCGCAAGTTGCTTGACCTTTTCTCCTTCCATAACGGTGCTTGCCGACTGCACGTTGGCAATAAGAGTACGGTTGGACTCGCCTATAATTTCGGCGTATACCTCAAGTACGCCCAATACTATTTCGCTTACGTCCGAACTGCTCTTGGGGGTTGCCGCAGGCGAAGATACGCTGCGCATCAAATCTTGCGACAGCGTGGTGATATGCTGAACTTCTTCGAGAGTATTCTCCACAAGATCACTCACTTGCAACACCGTAGAATCTGGAGAAGCAAGCATATTTTCCATATTACCTCTTATGACAGTCAGCGGCGTACGAATTTCGTGCGTCATATCGTGGATAAATTCTTTTTGCTGACGTATTGCATTTACGACAGGCTTGCCCATCAAAAAAGCAAAAGCCGTGTATATCGCAAGCACTAAAATAACCGTAATGGGAACAAACCAAATAAAGGTGTCGACGTTCTCGTACTTTTCAAGCAAATCTGCCTGCATAAGCAACTTGACGTAGACTCCATCTCTATATACGAAAGTATAAGTCTTGTATTTATAATTTCCGATTTTCTCGTCCACCGTAGTGTCGAATCTATCGGGAATCGCGCTGGTATGCGACTTGAGATACGCCACGGCGGTATAGTCTCCCGCAGTGTTGTCGGGGCGGCGAATATACACGATTACGTCGATATTCTCGCGATATAAATATCCGCTTTCATAGTCCTCCTCGACGAGTTCAAACAGCGAACTCTCTCCGCTATCCTTTATCAACTGCGCGTATTGGCTCATAGTCTTTTGCGCAATGTCGTCGCCGCTTGTGCGTATCTGCACGACGATGCCTACGCAAAGCGCCAAAATAACGACAAGCGTAACCAATCCCGCTATCCAAGCCCTGTATTGCCAACTCTTGGTGGTGATCAAAGTGTTCTTCATTTAGCGCACCCCCTCGAGATTGTAGCCTGTCTCACTCCATCTGTAGCCTATTGTCTTGACGGTTTGCAGACATTCGCTCAGCCCTATGTTTGAGAGTATCTTGCGCAATCTATAGATATACACCTCGATTACACTCTGCAACGTATCACTGTAAAATCCGCATACGCTGTCAAACAACTGTTGTTTTGTGACGATTATTTCTTTGTTTTTGACGAGGGTCTCAAGCACTTCGTACGCCTTACCGTTGATAGGCAGCATTTCGCCGTTGTACTCAACCATTTTGCTGGTATAGTCTATCGTAAATTCTCCCAATTTATATTTCAAAGCGCCAAAATCTCTGTGGTATCTGCGCATAGTCGCCTGCACTCTCGCAAGCAACTCTTCTCTAGAGAAAGGCTTGACCATATAATCGTCCGCGCCGAGATTGAGAAATTCCACTTTTCGCTCCAACATACCTATCGCAGAGAGAATAATTATCGGCGTAAGTTTGTGACGGCGCACGCCCCTCAAGACTTCTTCGCCGTTCATTTTTGGCAACATAATGTCAAGAATTACGATATCGTAATCGTTGGTGAGTATTTTATGAAGACCGGTTTCGCCGTCGTACGCCGCTTCGGTTTCGCCTATCGAACTCAACATTCTGCAAAGCATATCCGACAATGCTTTATCGTCTTCAACTACTAATGCTTTCATACTTCTTCCCTCGCCTTTATTATTCGTTGCGCATACGCGCCGACGCATTTATATTATAGCATATCGACCACGATTGTCAATTCCCATTATTTTGTAATCTCGACCGACATTATTGTCATTGACGCTCGCACAAGACGCATCTGCTTGCTCGCTATGCCGTCACTTCGTTCCTTACGAGCATAGTCGAGAAATCTCCTTCCTATTGTCATCTCGACCGTAGTGGAGAGATCTAATCCTTTTTAATAAGTACCGACAAAATGGAGCCTTGCAATATTTTAAAAAATCATAAAAATTCCGCTTGCGACTTAAAGTCCAATTGCTTTCCGCTGATTGGGTGCGTAAACTTCAATTTGCAAGAATGTAAAGCCTGTCTGTCCAAGGTCTTGCCATTGGGACAAATGATATTATGGGGATTTGGATTATAAAGTTTGTCGCAACATAGCGGATAACCCATATATGAAGAATGTACTCTGATTTGATGCGTTCTGCCAGTTCCGAGAACAAATCTCGCAGAAAAATAAGCGTCGTATTGCTCCAATATCTCAAAGCGCGTGATTGCCTCGTCTCCGCTTGGGTCGACTTGACGGCGAATATCCTCGCCTACACGCTTTATCGGCAGATTTATCTCACCGCGCATTTCTCCTACGTAAACTCCGCTGCAAAGCGCGACGTACTCTCTGTGAATATGCTCTGCCGTCAGCGCGCTGTGCGCAAGTTGATTTTTTGCCACTATCATAAGCCCCGACGTATCTCTATCCAGTCTGTTGACAGGACGGTATACAAAGTCTCCCCATATATTTGCCAAAGCGTTGGCAAGACTTTTGCCGTAATGTCCTCTTACAGGTATCACAGCAATTCCCGCCTGCTTGTCTATTACGGCAATATCTTCGTCCTCGTACACTATATTCACAGGTATATCCGACTTGGGTATCGGCTTGACATATTCGTCGACGAGATATATACAAAAGCGCTCGCCTTGCGACAGTCCGTCAATCAATCTGATTGGTATTTCGACGCCGTCGGCAATTTTGCATACCAGCCCCAAAGACTTCCTCAACGCCGTGCATATCGAAGACGAAATGCCTTTGGATTTCAATATATCTTCCGCCTTTCCGTCAAAGGGCGCAACGTATTCTATCCGTCTTTTCATCAATTCTCTGTCCATTGATACTTGGTAAGATCGACTGTAAAATTGTTATCGCAAACCACGCCTTCTTTAGCAAGCAACTCCGCCTGAACCTCTCTGCCGCCGAATGCAAACGCAGGCGCCAACTGCCCGAATCTGTTGACAACTCTGTGACAGGGAATTACTCCCGGCAACGGATTTGCGTGCAAAGCGTAGCCCACCGCTCTCGACGCTCTGGGCGCATTGAGCAGTCTTGCAATCTGTCCGTACGTCGCGACTTTGCCCTTGGGAATTGCCTTGACGACTTCGTATACTTCTTCAAAAAAACTCATATCCACCTCTTTTTCATATTATACAATAATCAATGTCGTAAGTAAAGCAGATATAAATTGACAAACTCGACGCAATTTTGATATTATATATAGGTATTAACGGAGAGCAAATGATAGCGTTACTGTATTTTTTTATAGCCTTGATATGCACTTTTGCAGGCGCGATAACAGGTATGGGCGGCGGAGTCGTAATCAAGCCTGTACTCGACTTGTTGGGAGATTTTGACAGTGCCTCAATTGGCGCGCTTTCGTCTATCACGGTGCTGGCTATGTCTTTGACGACGTTTGCAAGACAGGTAGGCAAAAAACGCAACACTTCCATAGTAAAACTTCTTGTGCTCGGCATCTCTTCCGCAGGCGGCGGAGTGCTCGGTCAATACCTCTTTGAGATAATGACCAAAGGCGCAGCCAACGCCGCTACCGTCAAAATAATTCAAAATTCAATCTTGCTCTTTCTCATAGTCTGCATATTCTTCTATATGCTCTTCAGAGAGAAAATCAAACCTTTGCATCTTCAAAACATCGTATTTTATATATTGGTAGGCTTACTGCTTGGCATACTGTCCTCATTCTTGGGAATAGGCGGAGGTCCGCTCAACGTGGCTATACTAATGCTGCTCTTTGCGATGGAGATAAAAGAAGCAACGTTTGCGTCAATAGTGACGATAATGTTTGCGCAAATTGCCAAGGTCGTGACGATATTTGCAAGCGGCGGCTTTGGCGGGTACGATTTGTCAATGTTGCCGTATATGGTGGTGGCAGGAGTTCTCGGCGGACTTATAGGCAGTATAGTCGGCAAAAAGATATCGGGCAAAATCACCGCCGTGGCATTCAACATAATGCAACTTGCCGTAATGGTAATATGTATAATCAATATAGTGACGAGTATAATAACGCTAAAAGCATAAAACTGTTGAATAGCCGCAACAAATGTGATACAATAAATACGATTAACCGACTTGGGGGATATTATGAACGTAATTTTATATTTCAGTGACCAGCAGCGGTACGACACAATCAACGAGACTGTCACGCCCAACATTGAAGCAATGGCAGATGACAGCATCTTTTTTGACAACGCTTTTACCTGTCAACCTGTGTGCGGACCGGCAAGAGCCTGCATACAGACGGGCGTCTACGCCTCTGAAAACAAGTGCTATATCAACGGTATATCAATGGACAAGGACGACGACAATACCCTTGCAAAAATTCTTAACCGCCAAGGTTACAACACTTCGTATATAGGCAAATGGCATCTTGCGTCGGATACTAATGGATTTAAGCCAAAATTCAACGTACAAAAGACTGCGATACCCGAATACTTGCGCGGCGGTTACAACGATTATTGGCTCTCTGCCGACTGCTTGGAATTTACTTCCGACGTACACGGCGGATATATGTTTGACAAAGACAACAACAAAGTTACCTTTGAGGGCGTACGCAGCGACTGTATCAACGACTACGCTATAGACTATATCGACAAGTACGACCAAGACAAACCCTTCTTTCTTATGATATCCCAACTTGAGCCGCACCACCAAAACACTGCAAATATGTTCCAGTGCGCAGAGGGTGACGAAAAGCAATTTGAGAACGCCCCCTACCCCGACGACCTTGTGGGACTAAAGGGCAACTACAAGTCGGAATACGCGCGCTATCTTGCGTGCTGTAAGCGTCTTGACCAAAACTTTGCCGACCTCATCCAAAAAGTAAAAGACAAAGGCATTTGGGACGATACTATATTGATATACACGTCAGACCACGGTTGCCACTTCAAGACGAGAAACTTTGAATACAAGCGCAGCGCGCACGACGCAAGCACGCATTTGCCATTTGTAATGACAGGCGGCGGACTTGCCAAGTTAAACGCCACGCAAAAGTATATAGGCAAACGCTTCGGCGGCTTTGTCAGTCTGCTTGACCTCACGGCTACGATTCTCGATATAGCAGGCGCACAAATACCTCAAGAGTACCAAAGCCAAAGTATACTGTCAATGCTAGAGACCCAAAAAGGCAGAGACCATATATTTATGCAGATAAGCGAATCGCAGTTGGGACGCGCTATTATCACAGATAAATATACCTACAGCGTCAAAAAGCCATTCTCTC
Source organism: Clostridia bacterium (assembly GCA_029060025.1). GTDB lineage: Bacteria > Bacillota > Clostridia > Christensenellales > UBA3700 > RACS-045. Next base: position 35,621 of record JAIDUV010000049.1, read on the forward strand.
TCGGCATTGAAAAAGCCACTAGCAAACTCTATAAAGAAGATTTGCTCTACGACAACACCGCCGACCCTGCACAACATAAAAACCTTGTGAGAAACAAAAAATACAAAGAAGTAAAAAAAGAACTCAAAAAGATTTTGCTTGAAGATATAGAAAAAATAGAAAACGTCAAAGCAAAGATATTATAATGTCACCTCGAGCACAGTCGAAAAATCTCATCCGATTTTATTATACTGTTTAGATTTCTCCATTTCGCTTCGCTTCAGTCGAAATGACAAGATAATAGTGACGAATAAATTATCATTTTAATAAGTACCGACAAAATGGAGCCTTGCGACATTTTCGTTTGGTCGGTAGGGCGAAGTCCAACCGTATGTCTAGCAATTACTTTGTTTATCAAAGTTATTGCGTATTATTAGGTTGTGACGCACGCCCCGTCATTGACGCTCGCACAAGACGTACACACTTAGTTAATACAACTCCACCGAAGGCGGAAAATTATGCCCCATACTTACTCAACACTTCCCCAAGCGAACTCTTCGTTGCGTCTCTATTTATTCTTTTGAGAAGATAAAGACTGCGTCTGCCGTAGATATGATTTATACCCTCATTGCAAGTCAAAGTCATTACTATTCCCTTGTCTTTGAGCACGCTCTCGCTTATTTTCGTATACTTGCCGTAGGGATAAGCGTAGATATTGGATGTCACTCCCAATTCACCAAGTTTATCAACTAGTTTTTGCGTATCACTCGAAAATGCCTGCTTATACGCTTCATCACTCTCGCTATTAAGTTGAGATACGCCAAGTCTTGGACGAGTGTTGTGCATAGAATATGAGTGAAGACCTATCTCTACGTTAGCATTTTTAGATACTTGCGCAATGTCGTTCCAACCAAAGTATATAAAGTCTCCTCCGCCCTTTCCGTTTTTATCAAACAAGGTATAATCGCCCACTACGGAAAACAGCCCGCTGTAGCCAAATTCTTCAAGTAGCGGCAACGCATAAGTCATATTGTTGAGATACCCATCGTCGAAAGTCAAAATCACTGCTTTATCAGGAAGCGCCGTTCCGTTGTCAACGTACTTGATAAGACTTTGACAACTAATTACGTTATATCCATTATTCTTGAGATACTCAAAGTCTTTTCGCAAACTATCTTGATTGATGCAATACACGCTTTGTTTTTTTCCTTTTGCCAAAGTGTTGTGATACATCAAAATCGTCAAGTCACCTAGACAAGTCTGCGAAACCTCGCCTGTACTTGCCGTTGTTTGCTCTTGACTTTCCACGCTCAATAGCGTCGTTGCGGTATTCTCGCCGCCTTTGCTAAAAATACCAAATCCAAGCGCCGTCAGCGCCAAAAACAAACATATAATACTCAAAGCAACTCTTTTCATACGTATCTCTCCGCTGTCTTTTACCTGCTTTCGCAACAACTTCTGGAAATCAAAGGCAAAAGGCATTATTCCTATATTGTGAAACTATATCGGTTTTATACAGTCAAAGCGTCGGATAATACGCCTGCAATTACGCCGCAAAGTTCCCTACAGTATTCTTGCGATAAAAGCAATCTTTCGTCTTCGGCGTTGGATATAAAACCGCACTCGATTATTATCGACGGAACTTTTACGCACTTGGTAATAAAGAGGTCTCCGCCAATTGCCTCATAATCGTCTCTGCCGCTGTATTTTGCGTTGATATTTTGATTTATACTGCGCTGCATACTCTCCGCAAAGTCTTTGCCCACGCCGGTGTCGTCATAAAAGACTTGGGCTCCTCTGCGCGACGAATCGGAAAATCTATTGACGTGAAGACTTATAACTGCGCTTGGCGCCGTCTTGACTATAATATCCTTGCGCGCCTGCATATCCAGTCTTTTAATATTGTTGAGGGCGTCCTTAGTTGTTCTCGTCATAACTACGCCTATTCCACTACTCTCAAGTATATTTTGCAATATCCCCGCCATTTTGAGATTTATATCGCTCTCTTTGACGCCTTGACTGCCCACGACTCCGCCGTCAATACCGCCGTGACCTGCGTCTATCACGACGGTATGCTCATAGATTTTCCCAACCGGCTGCGATTTTTGCGCAAAAATACACACTCCGCAGATACTTGCCGTAACCGCGATAATAGCAATAATTACAACCGCGACAATATACTTCTTTTTTGTTATAAATACCATAATCAACCTACCTAATATTCAGTTTATTAAAAATCTTTTTATCTATGCAGAAAATATTAAGATTTTTGCGACAAAACAGCAATTTTTTTATATGTATTTTTGCGGAAAGAGCCATCGCAAGTTTGCACAATTTAGGAATGGATATGGAATTTTTCAAAATGAGTAATTTTGCACTCCAAAACGGCTTTTTTCAAAAATTTTCCCCCAAAATGCCGACTTATCCACATACTTATCCACAAAAACAAGTGTTCGTGTGGATAACTCGCCCATTTCCCCACCCTATTACATTATTATGTATATGTGTCGAAATTTGTAGATTTTCGTCAAGTTTTGTCTCAACGATTACTCAATTTTTGTTTAAAAAATCATATATGGATTTTTGCGGAAAACAAGCATAATTAGACTAACACCAAGCGGAAAAACCAAAACAATTCTTTATAATTTTACTTTGATTTTTTAAAAATATCCGTCTTAGATTTTTTTTGAATTTGACTTCTACTGTCCAAAAAAAGTTACATCTTGCTCTTGTAAATATATAGAAAATCTGCTACAATTATAGAAAAACCTGCGAGGACAATATGGCTGGGCTAAAACAAAAGATTAAGATACTAAAATTGCACGAAATTCTCTCCAATAAGAGTGACGAGGCAAATCCCCTGTCCACACAGGATCTGATAGAACTGCTAAAAGCCGAAGGCATAAGCGTAGAGCGCAAGACGCTCTATGACGACATTGACCTGCTTAACAAATGCGGATATGAAGTTATGCAAATACGTAAAAAACAAAATATGTATTACGTCAGCGATAGAAATTTTGACACGGCGGAAGTGCGTATTCTCATTGATGCAGTGGAGGCGGCAAGTTTTATCACCAAAGAGAAAACCGACAGACTGACTGACAAAATTGCTTCGCTCGCAGGCTCGCACAAAGGCGAAGTTATCAAAAATAATATCGTCGTATTTGACACGACCAAGCGCGACAACGAACAAATCTATTACAACGTATTCAATATAAACGAAGCAATAATAGCCAAGAAAAAAATCAGTTTTAAGTACTATAAATTCAACGCTAAAGGCGAAAAGATAGCGATGCACGGAGACAAGCCGTATGTCGTCAATCCCATTGCTACTATGGTGAGCAACGACAACTACTATCTCATTTGCGAAAGTGACAAATACAGGAACATAGCGCATTACCGTATCGACAGAATGGAAAACGTCAAAATTACCCGAGATGATTTAGTCCTTCCTGACGAACTCAAAGATTTTGACCCGCGCAAAAATAAAAAACAAATCTTTTCGATGTTCCTTGGCAAAACGCAAAATATCACCTTTGAAATCGAGCCCGACATAGTAGAAGTTATATTCGACAAGTTCGGTAAAACTACCAAACTCTCCCCTTACGGTGATAAGTATCGTTTTACGACAGAAATTCAAATAAGTGACGCTTTCTTCGGTTGGTGCTTGGGACTAGGCACAAAGATAGAAATCATCTCCCCACGAGACGTCAAAGCGCAATATCTGCAACTGCTGCACAACGTAATCTGCAAATATAAATAACAGTTTGGCAAAAAGGGAGGCTAGTCAAATCCAAAATACGTCTTTTCCGCCAATACAGCATTTGGCTCACGCCGACGTACGGCTAGTACGACGACGCTCGTCAAAGACTATCTTGACATAAAATCCGTTATTTTATTCTTTGCCTATCTCCCTTCTCGCCAAACGAGATAGGGCTCATTCTTTTGAAACTGCCAACTAAACAATATTTTAATATATAATAAGAAAATAAGAAATCAATATTTTTTACATTTTGTCATTTCGACTGTAGCGAAGCGTAATGGAGAAATCTCTATCCGCTTAATAAGTACCAATAAAATACGCTATTGCTCCCGACACCATCAAATTAAATGCAAAATTCATTGCCGAAACAGCCAAATATTATTCCGATTGAGATTCCTCTACTTCACTTGTAATGCTGTCGGATTTTTCCGCCGTATCTTCTTGATTTTCGCTCTCCTCGCTAAAAGTGAGTGATAAATTCTCTTTCGGATATGCCGAAAGCATAGGCATAATACTCTCGTCCTTTTGCCTTGCAAAATAATTGCGTGTAATTCTTGTTATCGTACCTCCGAGGAGCAACAAGGCAATGAGGTTGGGAATTGCCATAAGTCCGTTGAAAAGATCTGCCATATCCCACACAAGAGACACGCTCGTCAATGCGCCGACTATCACTAGTGCAACGTAAATTATCTTGAATATTATCGAATATTTTTTGCCAAAAATAAATTCAAAAGATTTCTCGCCGTAATATACCCACGAAAGTATCGTAGTAAAGGCAAACAGCGGAAGCATAATGCTGAATACCACCGTGCCAAACTGTCCAAACGATTGCGTAAACGCCGACTGCGACAGCATTGCTCCGCTTACATCAGCGCCCTGCGTATAAACCCCGCTAGTCAATATGACGAGAGCCGTCAAAGTGCAAATCACTATCGTGTCCAAGAATACCCCGAAGATACCCCACAAGCCCTGCTGAACAGGCTCTTTTACTGAAGACGCGCTGTGCGCAATGACAGAACTGCCAAGTCCCGCTTCGTTGGAGAAGATACCTCTTGCCAAACCGTAGCGCATAGACCGCATTATCGCATAGCCAAGCACTCCCCCTCCCACGGCTTGAAAACTAAACGCGTTTTTGAAAATCTGTCCAAATGCCGAGGGTATTGCCTTTACGTTCATAAAGATTATTATCAAGGCAAGCAATATAAAGCCAAGGCACATAAAGGGAATTATATACGACGTAATCTTGCCAATGCGCTTGATACCGCCTATTATTATCAACGCAATCATTATTGCCACTACAACGCCGCTCACCCATTTGGGTATGCTAAAACCTCCATTCAGGGTATCGGCAATGGTATTGATTTGCACCATATTCATACCAAAAGCCGCAAACATACAAAAAATCGAGAATAGTATTGCCAGCCATTTCCAGCCCAAGCCCTCGGATATGTAATACATCGGACCGCCTCTGTATTCGCCGTCCTTGCCCTTCTTGCGATAATACACGCCGAGCACGTTTTCGGCAAAATTAGTAAACATACCCACAAATGCCGAAAGCCACATCCAGAACACGGCTCCCGGACCGCCTGACAGTATTGCCGTCGCGACGCCTACTATATTGCCGGTGCCTACCGTACCTGCAATCGCAGTGGAAAACGCCTCAAATTGCGAAATTCCGTCACCCTTTTTCTTGTTTTTCCTACCTATACCCGACAAAGTCTTGCCTATCGTATTCTTGACCGCATAAGGAAACTTCGTGACTTGCGTAAAACGGTTGCGTACGGTAAGATAAATACCCACACCCAATATGAGTATTATCATCGGTACGCCCCAAAGAATATTGTCATTGATAAACTGTATGACTTTCTGCAAAATTTACTCCAATCTCAATTGTATACATTATAGCATATAATTCATATAAAAACAATCTAATATAGTAATTAGCAACGATAATTATAATCTTGAAATAATAAAAATAATTCGTTATTTTTTTAACATATATTTTGCACAAATATGTCGATTAAACTACAGACTTAACAAAATATGTTTGCATAAATTTTACAGATTTACAAAAAAATAATCAAATTTTAAATAAATATTTACATTCGCGCTATTCAATGATACAATAAGAGTATCAAAAATATTATAGGAGGCAAACAACTATGAAAAAGAAAGTCGTTCTTTCTGTTGCCGTTGTACTTTTGGTAGTTATGGTAGCAGTTATGTGCGTTGCTTGTACGCCAAGCCAAAAGAGTGTAATCGACAAGTTTAAAGGTGAAGAGTACCTTGTTGTAGGTGGTGAAACCGCTAAGGTAATTACTGCAACTAAAGTAGGCAGAAAAATCGTTATTACTTGGTTTGACAACGAAGATGACGCAAAAGAGGCTTACGATGCTGCTCTTAAACTCGGCACAAAAGAGACAGTTAAAAGAAAGGGCAATGCAGTAGCAGTTGGCGATGCTGATTCTATCAAGATTTTTTAATTAAATCTTATCAGTTAATCCCCGCAAGTCGCAAACTGCGACAATGTGATTAGGTTAAAATATGGAATGTTGAGGCGTAACGAAAGTTGCGCCTTTGCTTTTAATTATAATAGACTTTTAACAACGTTGCCTCTTTACATTCTTAAAAAACTGATGTATAATATCAATAAAGAATTATCGCGAGGTAAAAATGAACAGAAAAGGCGTAATAATCCTGTCTTCCCTATTGATATGTTTTTTGATTGTACTTACCTGCGGACTTGCCTTTACGTCAGTGACTCCAAGTAAAGAAAGAGTCACCAACAAATACATAAAGGCTGGCTATACTCACGCTTATTTTGATTTTGGAGACTATTCAATACGCAACTATACCAAGGACGATAAAAGCGTACTTATTATTTGGTACGGTGACGAAAAATTAGCGGAGAAAAGTCTCTATACGGCAAATAAAGTAAAGGACGATAAATTTGTAGTGAAGCGAGGCAATGCTCTTGCAATAGGCTATGAGGACGATATAAAAATTTTTCAATTTGCTTAACGTATATAAAAAGTGTCGTCATTGACGCTCGCACGAGATGTCATTTCGACCGCAGTGGAGAAATCTCATACGGATTAGACCTCTCGACTACGCTCGAGGTGACATAGAAAATAAGTGAAGTGACAAATCTTTTGTCATTTCGACCGAAACGAAGCGTAATGGAGAAATCTCTATCAGTAAAAAAATATAAAATAATATAGACCATAAAAAGGGGTTAATTATGAAACGAAACGGTATGTGTCCCGCGTGTTATCTCAAAATGCTGCTGACGCCTGGCAAAAGAGAAGCAAAACTTGATATTGGAGAAAAGTACGACAACGGCGTTGCGCTCACTCCCCCAATGGGTTGGGCAAGTTGGAATACATTCAAAAATAATATCGACGAAGACTTGATTTACGACACCGGCAAGGCTATGGTGGAAAAAGGCTTGCTTGACGCAGGATATAAATTTATAAATCTTGACGACAACTGGCACTCAAATATGCGCGACGAAAACGGCAATTTACAAGGCGACTTAGTACGTTTTAAAAACGGTATTCCCTCTCTCGTTGCAAAACTCAACGACTTGGGGCTCAAAGTCGGTATATATTCGTCCAACGGAACTTTGACCTGCGAAAACTTGCCTGCGTCTCTCCATAACGAAGAAAAAGACGCTCTCAACTTCGCTCGTTGGGGTATCGAATATTTCAAGTACGACTTTTGCCACAACGAGCAATATAGCAAATACGCTCCGCTCGTCTACGCCTTAGAAATAGTAAAGGTGGGCGAAAGACAAGGTATCGTCGTCAATTGCAAAGAAGCAAAACTTGACGGACTTGCCAAGTTTATGCCGGAAAACAGACTTGAAGGCGGATATTATATCTCGGGTCTTGACAAGGCAAGAGGCGTTGCGACTTTTAACAATGTGGTCGTTGACGAAGAAGGAGATTACGTCTTGACGATATGTACCAAAAAATTCGGTTGGTACAACAAGACTCTCGTCGCAAAAGTCAACGGCGTAAATCATATCTATGAATTCCCCCACCAAAAATTCTGGAACTTGACCGCAAGATTTCAGCAAATCGTACATCTAAATAAAGGCACCAACGTCATTGAGATTTTCAATCCGGTGACTTGCCGCGCAGACTCCGCAGCCCTTCAATATTACAAAATGGGTCAAGCGCTCAAAAAAGCCACTAAGAGAGTTGCTCTTGAGCGTGGCGAAGAGGAAAAACCAATCACATTTTCTATCTGCGAATGGGGACTCAACAAGCCGTATAAATGGGGCGCAAAAGCCGGCAATCTGTGGCGCACCACCCCCGACATCAACCCAAATTGGAATTGGATAGTATTGCTATACAAACACACATCTAAGTTGTATCAATACTCTGGCGTAGGCGGTTGGAACGACCCCGATATGCTTGAAGTAGGCAACGGCAAATTGACGTACGACCAAAACAAATCTCACTTCAGCGTTTGGTGTATGCTCAACGCTCCTCTAATACTCGGCAATGACTTAAGAAGCGTAAAGCAAGACGTAATCGACATAGTCACCAACAAGAATATGATTGCCATAAATCAAGACCCGCTAGGCAAACAAGCCAAGGTAATCAAACGAAGCGGCGGCGTAGATATTCTTGCAAAACCGCTCTCAAACGACAGGACGGCAATATGTGTTTTCAATATGCGTGGTGGCAACAAAAAAGTATCTGTCGACCTGCAAAAAATCGTCGACGACGAATACGTCAAAATGAATCACAAAAACCAATATACACTCACCGAGCAATGGAACGGCGAAACAATCAAAACTGACAGAAAGTTTACGGTAAATCTAAACTCCTACGAAGTAAAAGTATATATCGTGTGAATTGCGCTTTGTTATTTTAAGTAACACAATTATTTATGATATATTATTTTAGTCACTCGACTGTAGCGGAGAGGTCTCTATCCGATTATTTAAAAATAAATAATAAAGAACTGTCGAATATGCAAAACAAAAAAGCGCATCTCTGATACGCTTTTTAATTTAATCGTTGCGATAGCAACATATAACTTATCTAGATTAAATTTAATTGCCTGTACCTATCCCCATTTCACGTTTGGCGAGAAAGGAGCGGCGTAAGTTTTTAACGCGCAGGAATGTTTTCTATACAATGAAAACGAACGCGGGCTTAACCTTTCTGTACACAACTCCTTAATATATTTTAAATCTTGTTTAGTTGGCAACCTCGAAAGAATAAGTTTCCCCTCTCGTTTGGCGAGAAGGGAGATAGGCAAAGAATAAAATAGCGAATTTTTTGTCAAGATGGTCTTCGGCGAGCGTCGTCGTACTTGCTGTACGTCGGCGTGAGCCAAAGGCTAGATTGGCGGAAAAGACGCATTTTAGTTTTGACTAGCCTCACTTCGAGGCAAACGCCTGATATATTGCGTTTATTGCTCTTTCATAATCATTCGTCGCAATACCCACAATAATGTTCATTTCGCTTGAACCTTGATCTATCATTCTGATGTTGATTTTTTCTTTAGCAAGCGCGCCTATAAGCGTTGCTGCGCTGCCCGGCTTAAAGGACATACCTTGACCGACTGTCGCAATCAAAGATATACCGCTCTTGATCTCGATATGGTCGGGATTGACGACTTTCTTTATACGCTCTATGACGACGTCTTCTTTGCCGGCAAGTTCGCTGTCGGCAATTACGATACTCATAGTGTCGATACCAGAAGGCATATGTTCAAAAGAAATATTGTAATACTCAAGTACGGCAAGCACTTTGCGGACAAAGCCAAGTTCGCTATTCATCATAGACTTTTCGATATAGACTATGCTATAGCCCTTTTTGCCGGCAATACCAGTGATAACTCTCTTGCCAAGTTCTTTTTCGTCAAGATCGGCTACTATCATAGTGCCGTCTGCCGCCGGACAGAAAGTATTGCGAATATTGATTGGAATTTTGCTTATTCTTACAGGGAAAATCGACTCGGGGTGAAGCACGTTGGCGCCCATATAAGCCAGTTCTCTAAGTTCTTTATACGAAAGCGTGGCTATCGGCTTTGGATTTTCGACAATACGCGGGTCTGCCGACATAAATCCGTTGACGTCCGTCCAGTTTTCATATAGGCTTGCGCCTACTGCTCTTGCTATTACAGCACCCGATACGTCAGAGCCTCCTCTGCTGAATGTGTGTACGATACCTGCCTCGTCTCCGCCGTAGAAACCCGGCACAACTGCTCTTTCGACATTAGCAAGCGCGCTCTTTACCTTCTCGTTGGTAAGTTCTGCTTGGAAATCTCCGTTTTCGTTGAAGACCATAATATCCTTGGCGTCAATAAAGGTATATCCCAGCACCTTTGCCATAATCACGGCAGAAAGGTACTCACCTCTCGACGCGCAAAACTCTGCCGAATCGTATTTATTCATCTCTTCTTCGACTTTGTCGAGATAACTGTCAATATCAAGGTCTATTGCAAGGTCTGCGACAATACCTTTAAATCTATCTCTTATCTTATCAAAAGTATCTTTGCACTCGCCGTTGATTTGCAAGTCGTGATAACAAGCGTATAACATATCCGTGACCTTGTGGTCTTGCGAAAATCTCTTGCCCGGAGCCGACACTACGACGTATCTGCGTTTTGCGTCTTGCTTAATAATTTCGGCTACTTGAGTGATTGCCTTGGCGTCTGCCATTGACGTACCGCCGAATTTTGCCACTGTGATTGACATAATGTACCTCTAACCTTTTTCTTACCCAATTCCATTGCTATCAATTAGCAGCAGCATTAGGTATATTTTATAATATAATAAATTTTACCAATTTATATAACATATTTTACATTGCCTTTAAGTTTTTGGCAAGTAAATAACCGAGCAATTACAAAATTACTCTGCACTCGAGATAATATCTCTTGTCCTCTGCGTGTCCCATCGAGAAAGATTTGCGAGGCAACACGCCGCGTCTTACGACGTAATCAAAAAGTCCGTTCTTTTCAAGGCAAGGCATAAAGACTGCGACTGCATTCTTTTCTTTAGCCACGTTTAGCAAATGCTCGTCTCCGTGGATATAGTCGATTACCATATCTCTATGCGACTTGTTATACTCATCCATAAGTTGCTGTATATCCGCAATAGCGTCGCTGGCATTGGCAGATACGTTCCAATAATGAGTATTTTCTCCGTATACGACCTTGACTTGACTCTCTCCGCCGGACTTTGCAAGTCCGCTCTTCATATATTGGACAAACTCCTCTCCTACGCCGAATACCGCTCTGTGAATTGGCTGAAACTCCAAAGACGCGTCGTGCAAGTTGACTAGTTCGCAAAGCGCGTATCTTGCAGGATGTTTGTCAAGATCGTCGCCGCTCAACGTCTTTTTGATATTATTCCAACACTCTTTTGCCGTTGCAAGAGAATGATTGCCATCACCGACTGCAAATAAAATAGGTCTATCACTGCCGTACTTCTCCGTCAAAGTATCTTTGTCCAAAAGATTATTTAGGGAGTCGATTATGTCTTTGCAATCTTTTATCTTATATCCTTTAATGCTTCCGCCGTCCATATTGAGGGCAAAATCGTAAGCCATTTCAAATTGGTCTTTGCGCGCGTATAGACTTTCGATAATCTTGTCCTTGCGATCGTCCATAAGCATCATTATGTGCGGACTTTCAAGACACGCGCCTTTGCGCACTTCTATTCTTGCGGGCAATCTCTCGACGACGGTCTTTTCGGTGGCTTTGATAAGCGCATCGTTTTGCGGAGTGTATTCATAATCTTCAAGGTCAACGGCTATGACAAGCCCCAACCTCTTCTGTCCGTCGGAAGTAATTCTCTCAACGAGTATAAATCCCTCAAACTCTTCAAATATACTCTCTTGCAAATACTTCTGCATATTTGCATTGATCGACTTTATTCTGTCTTGTTTGTCTGCACATTCCAAGTACACTTCAGGGAATATTATTCGCAAAGTCGACGGCGCGTCACCGACAAACTTATCGAGTTTTTCCCAATAATCGGCTTGCGAAGTAAATTGATCGCACGCTATCACGCTCCACTTGCTTTTGTCAACGCTTACTTTTGGTAAAAGTATTTTTGGAATTTTTATCGTATCTTTCATATTCTTTCCTTTGTTTTTATAAAGATTTCTCCACGACGCTTCGCTTTGGTCGAAATGACACAGCAAGATTGCCGCAGGAACTCAAGCCGAGACTCGCCCAACAAAAATGCCAGACTATAAATAGTTTGGCATTAAAAATCTTTTTTAGGGAGAAAGGTTTAATTTTTCTTATGCCCCTTTTTGTCGTGCTTCTTGACTGCCGATTGAGAACTTATTCTGTAGATAACTTTAATCTCTTCGAGCAATTTCTCAGGAGTCATATATCTCTTGATAGTACCGCCCTGCACAACGCTGATAATACCGCTCTCTTCGCTGACTACGATAGCAAATACGTCGCTCTCCTCTGTGATACCTATTGCCGCTCTGTGACGAGTACCGAGGTCTTTTGCAAGTGTGACTTCTTGCGACAGCGGCAAGAAACAGCCTGCTGATATTATTCTATTGCCAAGCACTACGACCGCGCCGTCGTGCAATGGTCCTTTGGTGCTGAAGATACTTTCCAAAAGTCCGCTGGATATAGTCGCGTCCAAAGCCGTACCGGTATCAAGGATATGAGGCGGTATCTCCGTCGGAGCAATAATAATCAATGCGCCCACGTCGTTCTTTGCCATATTCTGACAAGCCTTGACCATCTCGGTTGCAGAGATCAAAAGTTCTTCGTCGGTAGTATTATAATTATACTTGACTTTTTGACGTCTTGCCAACTTGCTCATAAAAATCTTGAGGTCGGATCTATAGACTTCTACCATTGCCACAATCCAGAAAATATTGAAATATCTCAACACGTCAATAGCAATCTTAGCCTGGTCGTAATAGATATTCAAAATCAAAAGAGCCAGATATACCACAGCGTATACTGATACGACTACCGCCATACGGTAACTGTTGCGTCTTGCAAAAAACACAAACATCATTATAGCGACTGCCAAAGTCACCAATATATCAATTACCACCCACGCTTGAGATGCGTCCGCTGCCAATAAGGTGTTGAGCAACATTATATCTTCTCCTTAAATTTTTACTTCTATATTATAATATAATTTTTTTTTGCAAAAATAAAGTGTTTTTACTAAAGTTTTTGCAATATCTTACATAAATGGGTCATCTTCTTGATTATTTTCAGACTTTTTTGGAGTTTTTGGAGGCTCTTGAGTATTTGCGGCATCGACAGGAGCATCCTCAAAAGGCTTTGGCTCTTCTTTAACGTCTACGTTTTCGCCCTCTTTGGCTTTTTTGGCTTTGACGTATTTATCAAAGTTCTTAGTCAAGTTGGCTCTTATTGCAAAAGATATGGCAATCAAGATTGCGATCAATACAATTTTGATTATGATATTTGCCAAAGTCGCGCTATTACCGCTCTGTGTTCCGCCGTCCGGCAACTCGCTTTTCGCCACGTCGAGAACCGTCTCAAACGTCTCTGCGTTGGAATCGTCAAGCGCCGTAAGCGCAGTCTTGACGACTTCAAAAAGTTGTGCTTTGATATTTTCTTCCCCTTTACGCTCTACCATATTTTTCAACGTATCGTTTCGGGTATGATATACGTTGTCTTTGCCTTTCATTTCGCTAAATAGCGGATTGTCGTTTATCTCCCAGTTAAGCGACAAAAAGTTTGCCGTAGGCACTTGCTTGACGTCAAAGAAATATTGATTGGACAACATTCCTATATGCGCATAATTATATATCGCGTCTTCAGAGAGAGCAAACTGACCTATATTTCTATCCTTTGGTACGGCGGTAACGTAATTGCCTCCGCACGCATTGAGATAACTTCCGTAAGTATTCTTGCTTTCGCCTGAGTAGATATACCAATTATCCCCTCCGCCAAGCATTGCAAAGTTGACGACTAGCGCAATCTTGTCGAGTTGCGCTCTGTCGAGATTATCGACGTAATTCCTTGCGCCTTTCCAGCCGTAGCAACTGCCGGAGAAAAACGCAAATGTCAAATCATAATCGCAAACCTTATCTTTGAGCGCTTCGGCAAGTGTCAGCATTACCGCCACGGAACTGCCACTCTCATAACTGCCGTCTGCATTCCACAAGTTGCCGCTTACGTCAGCCTTTTCCGAATACAGGTTGTCATAGCCGCACGCAAATATGATTTCGCCCTTGCTCTTTTCCGCTCCCGACTTCTTTGAAAAAATCACGTTATGAGCAAGCGCGTCCTTTACTTCTTCGCCGCTGAGTCTTTTAAAGGTCGTCTTGAATTGCTGCAAGCCCAAACCTTCCTCTGTTGAATACTCGCTTTCGTATCCCCAATCTATCATTAAGCCTGCAATATATTTAGCGGCGTCAAGTTCGCCTTGCGTACCCACGGTTCTGTTTTGAAGCGCCTCGCCCGACAGAGTTTGCAAATATTCATACGCCCTGTCCCCAAGACTTGCGTCTATGCCGTCTACTTGCTTGACTTCAATTTGTTTAGAAGTACAACCGACAAAAAACAACGTGACAAGCACGCTCAACAGCGCTATTACAATTACGCATATCTTTTTTGAATTATATATCTTCTTCATATCCCACCTCACGCAAACAAGACCAACACTATCGTCGGCAACAACATTATGTTGAGAAGCAATGGGCGGTAAATCTTTTCCAAACCTTTTGAATAGGTAAAGTAAAAGATTGCCATTGAAATCAGCGCAAGCGCAGGCGGTATAAATACGTTTCCGAAGTTATCCAACGTCGGATAAAAATTAAATATCACTTGGAATATACCCAGCAATACGGTGAGTATTATCATACTGCTGTCAAGACATATTCTAAACTTACGTATGTCAAAACCAACTCCGAATACCCTCATCTGATTGAATACCAGATTGGCAAAAAATTTTGCGTATAAAAAATAAAATAAGAAAAACAACAACGCGCATATTGCCGGCAACATTATCTTCATCGTAAGCAGCATCGTATTGCCCATTGACGAAATATACTCGGCAAGAGATATTCCGAATAAGTCAGTATACGACGGATCGAGAACCGCGACAAAAAGCGAGTTGAAATTGCGCTTGCCAAAGAAAAAGAGCGAAAAAAACATTCCCGCATACAGCAAGACTTTTAATATTATTGTCACCCAATCGTTTTTTAATTTAGGCGTTCTTGGTGCGCCAAACGCCTGTCTTTCATTTTGCATAAGTCTTTCCCATAAGGTGTATTATTGCCAAATCAAGAGCGCTATCTTGCGAAATCTTTCCGCTCTTGAAGTCATATTCAAGTTGATATAGATAATATACCGCGTCTTTGAGTTTTGTCAAAAAGCCGCCTACTCTGCGCTTTGCCTCGTCAATTTTCTTTTTCGTCATAAAAAGCGCGCCCTTTTTCATTCCCAACCTTTCGCACAAGAAGTCTTCGTCTCCTTCGTTGGTCATTATCGCAAACATACGCTTAAACGTCAGCGTGAGTGTCGCAAGTATCATAGACGGCTTATCACCTCTGCTCAAAAGCACGCCTATAATTCCCATAGCCTTGTCATACTGTCCGTCCTGTATTGCGTATATAAATTCAAATACTTGCGTCTCGGTATCAGTCGCGACGATATAGTCTATGACCTGTCTGTCAATCTCTATTTCGTTGCCCGCGTATATCATAAGTTTGTTGACTTCGTTGTTTATCTTACCGAAGTCCTTATTGCAGCGGTTGACGATTTCCGACAACGCCGATTTGTCGTACTTGACCTTATAGAAATTGAACAGCGTCTGAATATAATTTACGTAGTCAATAAGCCCCATTCTATTGCAGTCTACGTCGACGACGTATTGATTTATCGCATTCTTTATTGTCGGACAGTTGACAAGTATGAGTATATTGCCCTCAATAGTATTGTCTACGTAATCCAACCAATTCTCCGTCTCCGCCATAGTGAGTTTTTTGTTGAAGTCTTTGACTATGACAAGCCGTCTATCTCCAAACATAGACGGATATGACAACGACGCAATCACTTCGTCTTGACTAATATCGTTGCCCTCGAATTTCTGCACGCAATACTCTCTCGTGTCGGCAGGAATAAGCGCGTAGAACTTTTCCAAAGCAAACAAAATCATACCCTCGTCGTCACCGCTAAGCGCATAGATGTCAGATATATTAGTCTTAAAAGTTTGCTTGAGTTGAAGAACCTGCATCACTGCCTCCAAGATCTTTCGACTTTTATTCTATCATTATTTAATTCAAAAGTAAACGTACTAGGCACGTAATTTTTGACAGAATTATCAAAACCAATGTCGCAAACGATATATTTCCCCTCCGTATCTCCGCTGATGACGTTGTAAGTCACGAGTATTTGATAGTTTTCGTCACTTACGAAATAATCGTCCGCCATTACTCTCAATGTCGTTCCTCCCGACACAATATCCAACGTTCCGTAATTAAGATAGCCTGTCGTCAATCCGTCCTCGACGACAGAAGTCCCTGCATAAATTCCGCTTGACGTATGCGCCACGCTGTAGACGTACGGACAGTTGGTCGCCATCTGCAACTTCTTGAGATAATAATCGTCGACGTCGCCCACGATTATTATTCCGTCGATTTTAGAGAATTTATTCTCGCTCATAGCGGTTTTTACACTTTCCACACTATCACCGCTCGTCTTATCGTTGATTATCAAATATTCTCCGCCAAACGCATTGTCAACTAGTATATATTGACAGTCGTATTTGTCGGCAAAACAGTATACGTACAAATCGTTTGAGCCCCATATTCTAAATGCCGTAGACACTGTAAATACTAATGCGAATACAAAAAATACCGCGGCAATACGCTTGATATTTTTGTGTACGAATACGTATTCCGACAACAAGAGTGTGCTCAGTATGCTAATAAGAATAATAACTGCGTTGGTATCGAAGTTGATAATCAGCGCGGGTATTTTGCTTATCCACCCGATAAGCATTGACAAAAGCGTAAACGGAGCCGCCACCGCCGTCACAAGCCAACCCATAAACGGCGCAACCGACGCCAACGTAACGGCAAAAAGGTATATAGGAAATATTACTCCCATCACAGGCAAGAGCAAAAGATTGGCAATAATAAAAAGCAGCGTCTGCCCGCTGAAAAAATACATCATCAATGGCAAAAGCGCGACGTTGACGGCTATGGATACGGCAATCAAACTGCCAAGCCGTTTGGGCAACTTTTTAAATATCTTTTCAAGCGGTTTGCGCAACGTGAGTATGCCGAATACCGCAAAGAAACTCATCAAAAATCCTATGTCAAACAAATAGATCTGATCAACTGTTAATATACCGCTTGCCACCAACGACATACTTGAAATTCCGTCGTTGCGCATACCCAGCGCCTTGGCTAGCATAAGCATTACCGTCATTACGCTTGCCCGCACTGTGGACGGTGAAAAACCGCACAGCGCAGTGAAAATAATCAAGACAACGCTCATTATCGCAAGTCTTATCACTCGGTTATTGAGTTTGATTCTCTTGAATATCCAAAGCAATCCGCCGGCAAGTATACCCACGTGCAAACCCGATACGGCAAAGACGTGCGCCGTGCCTGTATAACTGAAATTGCTTTTGATTTGCGTATCCAATCCGTTTTTGTCACCAAAAGTCATTGCGTACAAAAAGCCTGCCGTATCCGACCTTGTGTATGAATATAGCGTACTCTTTACTTTGATCTTTATTCTATCAAGCAACTTCAGCCCCGACGATACTTTGTAAAAACAAAAATTTTCGTCGTCGAAATTTACTTCGCAATAGACATAGTGATATTGTTTGTTACGGTAATTCTGAACGCTATACGCATCTTCAACGACAAGATTTTGCGGAGCAATACTACCTCTGAATTTAATTCTGTCACCTATCTTAAATCCTTCAAAAATCTCGCCGTCTGAAAATATTGCAACCGCCTTACCCTCTATTTCTTCTCCGTCGACGAGTATATTACTCAAGCATACCTGTATTCCAAATACATCGTTAGAAGGTTGCAGCGCGCCGTTTTCGTCGCAATCGGTAAGCATATCTATATCGGCTTCGATAAGAGAATTTTCGCTGTAAATTTGTCTGTTTTCAACCCTTGTATACGTAAGCGAAGTCAATCCCAGAAAGAGAAAAAATACCAAAATACATATAATAAGTTTGGGTCTTGACTTTTTGAATTGCTTTATAAATATAATTGACAAAAGCGCAATTACCGCAAGCGCAACAATAGCAATCACTGTCGTATTACTGCAAAAAGTAATAGACAAAATTGCCAAGACAATGCTCAACAAAATCAGTGGAGCAATCCTGAAATTAAATATTCTTTTCATTTATTTTATCTTTAGTAAAGTAAGTTTTATCTACAACCCTTAATCTTTTAAAAACACTTCATTGTATAGATCTATGGCTTTGCTTATGGACTCTATTGCCGTATCCCTGCCGGACAGTTCAAGCACTTCCATCTTCTTGCCCTCAAGTTGTTTATATACTCCAAAAAAGTGTTTCATTTCTTCAATAATATGCGGCGGGAGTTGACTTACGTCTTTATATCCATTCCAGTTGGGGTCTTTAAAAGGTACCGCCAAAATCTTGATATCTTCCCTACCGTCGTCGATCATCGCGATCTGCCCTATCGGATAGCACTTGACAAGCGCAAGCGGAGCAATCTCTTCGCTGCATATCACAAGCACGTCCAATGGGTCTCCGTCGTCTGCATACGTACGCGGAATAAATCCGTAATTTGCAGGATAGTGCGTCGCAGTATAAAGTATTCTGTCCAAAATAAGCATACCAGTCTGCTTATCGACTTCGTACTTGTTTTTGCACCCCTTTGGAATTTCTATACACGCTATAAAATCCTCGCTGGCAATTCTGTCCTTACTTATGTCGTGCCAAATATTCATACCTTCCCCTCCTTATCTTATTTAGTTGCTTGTTGCCTCTGACAAATTTGCTCAAATCAATATCAAAATTGCCGCGCTGGCTTACGCAAAGGCTTTTAATAGATATATTGTACTATAACTTTTTTGATAAATCTATACTTTTTTAAATAATTCGCATTATTTTTTTATTTTTTTGATTGCAAATGCAAAAATAGTATGCTAATATAATAAAGCAATAGCCGAATGTGTAGCAATTTGCTCTGTCGACTACTTGCCCACCCAAATATGCCGAAGTGGTGGAATTGGCAGACGCGCCGGACTCAAAATCCGGTGATGGCGACATCGTGCGGGTTCAAGTCCCGCCTTCGGCACCAAAAATACAAGGCTTTTGAGCCTTGTATTTTTACTTCTTACTTCTTCATCAATTTTGCGCCCGTCTGCCAAGCCTGACCTACTTTTTCTCCTATCGCATAGTAGCCGCTTTAAAATTGGTTGAATACAAACGCCTTTAGTTTTACAGGATTGACCTTTCCTTTTTCGTCAAGCACTTTTTCATCTGCAAGTACGTTAAGTATTTCTCCAAGCACTCTAAAACCGTAAACGGTATTTTGACATTCAACGACCTTACATTCAAGCGTCAAAGTAAATTCTTGCACTATCGGTGCGTTTATCCTTGAACTCTTTATTGCATGCAGTCCCGAACGCTCAAACTTATCTTTCATTTTATTACCCGTTGCAATGCCAAAAAAGTCAGCCACCTCGTTATGATCTATATCGACAATGCTCAATGTGAACGCCCCGTTCGTTTGATATTTTCGGAAGTCTTGTGATCTTCGTCAATATTAAGCGCAACCATATTTTCAGCGCAAACTCCGCCCCAAGCCATATTCATAACGTCAACGGTTCCGTCTTCGTTATAGGTTGAAATCATAAGCACGGGCATAGGAAAAGTATAAGGTTTTACTCCTAAATCTTTTAACATATTTTATACTCCTTATTATTTAATAGTATCTGAATTTTGTTTATAGGCTTTGGCACGCCTTGAAAACATAAATTTTATAATGATATTATAATTATGTCAAGTACGCACATTTATGTTAGATACTTACAAAAAGGCCAAAGGTCGAATATAGTCTTTCCAAACGTGGAAAGTCGTTAATGCCCATTCTTGACAGAATGGGCGAATGGGGCTACAAAAATAGAATTTAATCTAAGCTTTTAGTTCATCATTGATAAATCAAAAAGACCTGCAAATGCAGGTCTTTTGCTTTACTGATTAATTATCAGTTGTTATTATCTTCTGCGACTGGAGGCAACGATATGCTCGTGCTACCCACGCCGGAAATCGTCAAAGTAAATTTAGTCGTCATACCGTCGTCACTATTTGTAATGGTCTGTTCTGCATACACGAATTTTCCGCCTATAATTTTGATCAATACATTGTATCCTTCTAAGTTACCTACATAACCATTCTTGTCTTTATCATAGGTGAATTTGGAGAAATTATCAGAAAGTTGGTCAAAGTTACCAATACTCAAATCAACGTTGTAACTAAGCTCTTCGCGAGACCATGTCTTTTCTTCTTCATCGTAGCTATATCGATATACCTTATCTCCCTCTTTTGCTACGTAAGATTCATCCACCTCTTTTTGCAAACCGTCTTCCTCGTCGATATATTCCGTAGTTTTCTTCGTATGAATCTTGTCACCGTCATACTCCGTAACCTCGGTTATCGTAAATTCAATACCGTCTTCTGTTCCGGTCGTTACCTGATTAATCGTAGCATTTTTTACATCACTGTAATCAAACGCTTTTACCCACTGCTCGGCGGTTACCTCTTCGCCTTTCATATTTGCCGGATTTTTATCGCCGTTGCAAGCTACGAAAGACACTGCCATAACGATTGCCAAAACCATTATGGTAATTGCTGCCCAAAAATGTCTTTTTTTCATAAATACACCTCCAAAAAAGATTTATTATATTCTACCCCCCCCCCGCATTATGTCAAGCGGTTTTAAGAAAAAAATTCAATTTCAGACAAATCATTCATTCCACCGTCTTACTCTTTACCAAACTTTACCGTAGATAAATCTTTGCCGGGTAATATAATGGGATAGACATTCTCTTCTTCTGTGATCATAAATTCAAGCAAAGTGGGCGTATCAGTTTGCTGCATCGCAAAGACAAAAGCGTCGTCTATATCTTCTTTATTCATGATTCTTTTATGCCTTATATCATAACTATCTGCAAGTTTTTGAAAATCAGGAACGTAAGCAGGACAATCTTGCATAGTCGAGCATTGCTTAGGACACGTTGATCTCCGCCTTAAACAAGTACTTTGGTATCTTTTCCCATAATACAACTCTTGCCATTGTCTGATGTTGCCGAGCCAACAGTTATTCAGCAAACAAATTATGATTGGCAAGCCGTTGATAACTGCCGTCGCAAGTTCTTGCACGTTCATTTGAAATCCGCCGTCGACTACTATTGCCACAACGGGAATTTGCGGATTTGCCAACTTTGCGCCTATCGCCGCAGGCAGACCAAATCCCATAGTGCCGAAACCGCCCGACGTCAATAATTTCCTACGTTCGTTTAGTTGCAAAAACTGCGTTGTCCATAGTTGGTTTTGTCCTACGTCGGTTGCGACAATAATCAAGACGCTATGCGCCTCCCTCGCTATTCCGTCGCTTTCGCTCCTTACAAGTCCCGCCGTCTAGTACCACCTTACAAAGACCTGCAAACGCAGGTCTTTCGATTTGTTTTCTTATTATTTTTTTTCGTTGATAAACACTCTAAACAACGGCAGACAAGCGCTAAAAAATTGTTTATAGGCTTGGCAATAATCGCGATCTTCTTTTGACCTTTTGCAACCTCCGCCGCGGCATACGCGGAAGTAAGGACACTCTCGACATTGATTTGAAATATTAAAGGAACCGCGTGTAAATTCGTCGGCTTTTTTGCTGAATGCCAACTGTGTGAAATCTTCGTTATTGACGTTGCCTAGCAACCATTCGTCCAAGCAGTAAAAATCGCAGGGATAGACGTTGCCGTTGCCCTCAACGACAAATTGGCGGGAACAAAAACCGTTCATACCGCATTGCTCTGCGTGTCCGCCCAAGAACAATCTAACGTAATTGTCAAACTGTCGAATACTGACGTACTCTCCCTTAACGTAGTCTTTTACGTATAGATTGAATAATTTAATCAAAAACGACGAGTATTGCTCGACGGTCATATATAAATTGCTTTCGCTCCTATCCCCAAAAGGGCGCAAACACGGAATGAATTGCAAGTATTTGATGTCTTGGCTCTTAAAATATTTGTATACTGACTCGATATGATCCGCCGTATATCCGGTGGCAACAATCAAGACGTTGAAATCCACTTTGCGCGCTTTAAGCAAATCCATAGTTGCTTTAACTTTTGGAAAGGTATAATTCAGATTGCTATCTAATCTAAAGCGGTTGGCGTCTTGGTCTCCGTCAAGGCTCAATCCCAACAAAAATTTGTTTTCCACAAAAAAGTCTGCCCATTCCTCGTCAATCAACGTGCCGTTGGTCTGCATATTGTAATATACCTTGCAGCCTTGCGTATTATACTTATTTACCGTCGCAATAAAGTCTTTGAAGAACTCTTTGCCTGCAAACAACGGTTCGCCGCCTTGAAAGGCAAAATAAATGCTTCCGCCCTCGCAAAAAGCGAGGGCTTTTTTTATCAGATTTTCCGCCGTACTTGGCGTCATAATTCCATAAGACGAAGCCTCTCTAGACTGCGCCACGGAATGGTAGAAACAATATTTGCATCGCATATTACATATACTCGACGCAGGTTTTATCATAATGGATAAATCTTTTTTCATAAATCTATCAACTACGCTTTTCGGCGTTCAACGTAGTGTAATACAACGCGTAATCTTTTGTGCCGTCGTTATAGTATGCGGCATTTATTCCTCTGCGATTTTTAGAGAGTTTTTTCTCCCACTGCGACAAAGTACTGTTCAAATCTTTTGCTATCAGCGGGAACATATCGGCGCGCTGATAATTCTCTCCCCAATCGTCACTCAAACAAATAAGCCAATTCTTCCTGCTCTTATCGGGGAATGCGGGATTGTCGTTTTGCATTTGTCTGAAATACTTCCACACAGTATAAGATTGCGATTGAATAAAATCATACTCTTCAGCCATCTCTTTTGTCACCGTATACGTCTGAGATACGCCCAAAGAATTGATTATCTTGACTTCGCTGCCGATGATCATATCCAGCGCTTCGTTCTTTGGTATGGAGTACGATACCGACTTGATCTTCTCTCTCTTCATATAGAGTATAGGTCTGCTCTGTCCGTGTATATACTCCGTAAATTTGCCCTGTTCGTCGGGTAGGTATAGCGAATTCATAGACACGCCGTCTATCTCTCTGTCAAAAGGCATCATAGCATCGTATACTTGCTCGCCTACTAAGCCCTTGATTCCGCACAGTTCGACCAAAGTCGGGAAAAGATCGACGTTGGTGGCTTGGGCAGAAACCTTCGTGCCCGAGTTCATATATTGATTATTTCCGTATCGAATATAATAAGGGACTTTTTGTCCGCCCTCATACGCGGTATATTTACCGCCTCGCAAATCGTCTGTCGAGCCTTGCAAAGCCGGTCCGTTGTCTGACGTAAACACAATGACTGTGTCGTCCAGCACGCCCAACTCCTGCATATTGTAGAAAAGTTCGCTGAGATAATAATCAAATTCCGTTACGCAATCGGCATATATACCGGCGCCTGTCGCGCCTTGACCCACCGACACTTCTTTGCCTGTCTTTTCCCATCTGTGAGTATCGTAATTATAACCGTATTCCGGCTTTTGAGTCGGACTGCCGGCATAGATCGGAGCGTGCGGCCACGGCGTAGCGTAATAAGCAAAGAACGGAGTACCTTTGTCATAAGTATCACTGCTCTTTGTCTCTTCGCCTTTGACGACGTCTCCTATCCATTCGTTGATAGACTCGTGACAGTATTGCGTCAACATAGTCTGGTCTATCTTGGTTCCACCGTTGACGATCTAGTATCTGCCGTCGCTTTCTTCGACGTAATAGAAAGGTGTCATATCGTTTACGTAGTGCGAGCCGTAGAAATAATCAAAGCCCTGATTGGTTGGGAGATACTCGCCGTAATCACCCAAATGCCACTTGCCAAATCCGCCGGTAGCATACCCCGCGTTTTTGAATACTTCAGCAAGCGTAATCTCGTCTCCAAGCATACCGTCTACGTTACCGCCCATCTCAATAGCGTTAAAAAGTCTTGTAAAGCATACCGGCATTGACGTCGTGACAGTCGGATAGATTACGTTGTCGGCGTAACCTCTGTATGGGTATCTGCCTGTCAGCGTAGCAAATCTCGACGGCGAGCATACGGAATAACTTGCGTAGAAGTTATCAAACGCAACTCCTTCCTGTCCGACAAAATCCATAGCAGGCGTACTGTATACGGTATTTCCATTGTACGACGTATCACCGTAACCCATATCGTCCATCAAAATTACCAACACGTTGGGTGATTGAGAATTTACGCCGTTCTTATTATAATAATCGTTAAGCGCTTTCAAATAATCGTCTTCTCCGCCTGACATATCTACGGCAACAGGCTTTGCGCGCAAATTGCACGTAAATATCAACGCTACGGACGCAAGTATAAGAGATACTGACAAGACGGATGCAATTGGACGCACAAACTTCTTATCGCACAATTTTTTGCATATCAAAAACAATACCGATGCCAACGCAACGCACGGCGATACTATCAAGATATTGCCTGCAAGCCTTGTGAAGAAGTTGCCCTCACCTTGCCATAGATAGTGATCGACGTTGACGAAGCCGTCCTTACCGGTGGACAATGCTCCCCAACCGCTGTCCGCGCCTGCCACGATATAAAAACTCGCAATTGCGAATATCGGCAGCGCGTAAGCCAACAAAAGCCATTTGTTGAGTCTTGCCTTGAATACCACGTTGACGAAAATAACTACCGATACGATAAATAAAAATATCAAATTTATCAGCGTAATTAAATTCAGACCTATAATCCATTGCGTCAAGGTCAGTGCCACTGCAATAAATACCAAAGCAATGGGAAATTTGTTCTTAGAACTTTGAAATTCAAATTTGCGACTTTGCGTTTTATCTTTTTTCAATCCCGTCACCGTAAAAGCGACTTAGAACTTATTAGATAAATCTCCCGCCGCTACCTTTAAATGTTTATAAACAAATTATATCACACACAAAAAGCCGCGCGCAAGGACTTGCCTAAATATTTTTCGACAACAAAGTTATAATGCGCGATACGTCAGGCGCGCGTCGGCATCTTAAAATCTTTCAAAGCCTTATTGATATAATCGTTAAACGGCTTCATTGCTTTGAATATCTCCAACGCCTTTTTGACAAATCCCTCCGTGTCGCGCACTTCTTCGTCCGTCACAAAGCACTCCAAATACCAAGATTTATTTTTCAGGTACTGGGCTTGCGGATGCTCCTTGTCATATCCCGCAGGCACGTTTTTTAACGCCGTGCCTTTGACTTCAAAATATTTTTTAAATTCCGAATCGTTTATTATCTTCTCCCATTCGTCAGGATGCTCGGCTATATAGTTGCGTACCATTGTCGTTGCTTCGGAGAACATATCCGCAAACAATCCGCCGCCTAAAAACGTGCCGCCGTTGGGCTTTATCATTATATAATATCCGACCGGAATAGGAAGTTTACCCATTGAAGATATATGCGCTCTAAAGGAGGCATTATACGGCGATTTGTCGTGACTGAATCTCGTGTCCCTCACGAGTTTGAAGGTCAATTCTTTAGCAACGTTATTCAACACGCTCGGATCAAACTCTCCAATGCCGTAAATGAGTTCTTGAATCAACTCTTCAAACTGCGCCGTTGCCACTTGCCTTTCTTTCTTATGGTCGGCAAACCATTCGCGATTGTTGTTTTCACTCAAATTGCTTAAAAAATCCAACATTATTTTAGTGTCCATAATTTTTCACTCCGTAAATTTAAATTTTTAGTTTTGTATTCTATGACTTAATAAAAGCCTTATACGCCTTGACAAGCAAATCGGCAATTTCCTCATCGGAAATATTTGCGCTGCTGGTAGCAGTCATTGACGCCACGCCGTGCGTAAATACGATAAGCATTATATACACTTCTTTTATTTTCTCTTCAGACAGTGACAGTCTGTCTGCAATTTGTTTGGTAGCCGATTTATCTCCCATCCACTCGTAAATATCGTCAAAACTGTTGAGACCGTTCAACTTTTGAAAGAATAGCATCTTGAATAAATTCGTTTCATATTTTGCAAACGCCACGTTGGCTATTGCCATACTTTCTAATATTCGATCGTTATCTATGCGTGAATAAATAAACTCGTTGTAAAACTTCATTGCCGCGCCGTAAAGCGCCTCTTTGAGCGTATCCATATTATTGAAATAACTGTATATCGGTTGAACAGAACATCCCATACGTTGCGCTACGCTTCGGGCGTTTACGCTTTCAAAGCCCTCTTCTCTTGTCATTTGCAACGCTATCTTCAATAATTGCGCTTTGTCTACTGTCTGCTTAGGCATATATTCCTTATAATTACATTTGTTATATAACATTTGTAATTATACATTGCAAACTTAATCAAGTCAAGCATTTTGACAAAACAAATACTGTATTTATGATTTTTATAAGGGATTAAATAAATTTATTTTTTTACAAGCCCATAGATTATGCCTACCATATCTGCCAAAGCCCAACCTATCGGAATCGCCATCCATATCCCCACTTCTCCTATAGCGGTGCAATACGTCAGAATATATGCAAGCGCAACTCGCACCCCAAGAGATATCACCGTCAGCACGATGGACATTGCCGGCTTGTTGATAGCGCGATAATATCCGTACAGCATAAATAGCAGTCCTATCCCGACGTAACACGCGCCTTCGATACGAAGATATTTCACGCCTATTGCGATCACCTGTATTTCCTCTGCGTCGACGAATACCGTCATAAGTTGCCTTGCCAAAAGACAGACCGCTAGGCTTATAATTGCGCAAAAACATATCACCATAAGCCCTGCCGTCTTGACGCCTTTTTTCACTCGCTCTCTCTTTTCCGCGCCGTAATTTTGCGCAACGAAAGAAGAAAAAGCATTGCCGAAATCTTGGACAGGCGAATACGCAAGCGTGTCTATCTTTACGCCTGCGGCAAACGCCGCCATAACTGCCGTGCCAAAACTGTTGACCAAGCCCTGCACCATCAAGATACCAAAGTTCATAATAGACTGCTGAATACAGGTCAAAGCAGACAGGCGCGAGATATTTTTGAATACGCCTTTATCCCACTTCATATCCGCCCTTCTTACCCGCAGATTTCCGCAACCGATAAAATAATACAACGCAATACCTATTGCCGACAAATACTGCGCTATGACTGTTGCCGCCGCCACGCCTATGACTCCCCATTTGAAATAAAGAATAAAAAGCAAATCAAGCGCGACGTTAGTCACGGCAGACACCGCAAGAAATATCAAAGGTATCGTTGAATTACCGACCGCGCGAAGAAGATTGGCAAAGATATTATATAGAAAAGTCGCAAAAATACCTGCGAATATCACAAGCATATATTGACAGAACGCCGACTGAATCTCGGCGGGTATATTGAGTAATTTAATCAACGCGCCAAGCAATGCGTAAGCAATAGCGTTGAGCGCAACCGTAACGACAAGAATACTTACAAAAGAGATAAAGAAAGACTGCCTTATTCCCTGATAATCTTTCTGCCCGAATTTCATTGAGAAAAACACGCTGCTTCCCATACACAGACCTATGATCACCGAGGTAATCAAGATCATTATCGTATACGCCGAGCCTACTGCCGCTAAGGCGTCCTTTCCAAGGTATTTGCCTACGACAATGGTGTCTACGATATTATAAAATTGTTGAAGCAGATTGCCTATCATTACCGGCAAAGAAAACAGAATAAGTTTCTTGAGTATTGAGCCTTCTGTCAAATCTACCGTTTTCTTAACTTCAAATTTCTTATTGCGTCCGACAGCATCTGTCGATTTATCTTTCATTTCTTTATCTCTACTATCTCACGCCGCAAATTTATTAGACGTATTGACCGTTGCGCACATTGAACTTCAAAGTGACAAGTTTGCCGTCCTCTTCAAATACCGCTTGCATAATATCGTCCTGCACAAACTCTGCAGAAATGATTTTGATATCCTTTTGTGCAAAAGTCTCTTTGAGCGCAGCCTTTTGCTCTTCTCCATAACTGCTTACGTCGTCGGATATAAACAGCAAACTACCAAAAGTCGAGTTTATCTTTGCCACGAGTTTGCGCTGCTCAAAAGTCATATACATATTGTAATCTCTCAACATAAATACGTCGGGGTCGTTCATCCAAGCCCTGCCGTTGAGATGGCGGCGGAATATAGTATTGCAAATCGTATGCGGCGTAGACACGTCGTCTCTTATCTTATTCTTTTTGTGTTGCCAAGACAATTCTACGTCAGAGCCTATACGGCAGTAATCCACCTTTCCGAATGCAGGCATAAGCGGAACGCCGCAACCGAGTATCAACTTATCTCCGCAACACTCTCTCAACAAGTCCATAGCGTCGCACATAATCTCTCCGCGCGTCTTATTATGCATCGGCAAAACGCACGCGCCGTACAAAAAGTCAAGTTTGACAAGGTCATATCCCCATTCGTTGAGCACGACGTCAAAGACGTGTTTAATATACGCTCTCGCGCCTTCGTTGTAAATGTCGAGAGAATAAAATCCTCCCCAGTTGTGACCTGTGTTGTAAGACCTGCCGTGTTTGTCCTTTATAAACCAATCTGGGTGTTCTTTAAAAAGTCGTGACCTCTTTACTCCCGCAAACGGCGCAAGCCAAAGCCCTGCGAGCATACCCTTAGAATGAATGCTGTCTGCGACTACTTTCATACCGTCGGGGAACTTATTTTTGTCAGTAGTTAGCCAATCGCCTATATTCTCTTGATATCCGTCGTCGATTTGAAAACAGTCAAACTTGGTATCTTGAGCGGCAATGCTCTCGAGATCTCGGTTGATAACATCTTGGCTTATGCGATTGTAATAGTTATACCAAGAAGTATATCCGCAGCGTTTCTTCGTCTCGCGCGGTTTTACGCCCATTTTATCAAAATATCTGTCAAACGCCTCTTCGTATTTTCCTGATATATGCGCAAGTTCCAACAACTTGTTTTCACCCATATATTCTACGCCTTGCAATTCTTTGGATATTACGACCTCGTTATTATTACAGTCAAAAGTCACGACAGTGTAGCCGTATCTCTCCGTCAATGACCCGAATATCTCCACATCCTCGCCGCGGCGGACGTAACCGTACGACCAGCCGTAAAATATCCCACTCTTTCTTGGATAATCCCAAAAGAGAATATCTCCCGCCTTTGGAAGTCCTATTCTTCTCAACAAAGTCTTGGTGACGAGAAATTCCGTCAGTCTCGTCAACTCTTTCATTTGACCGCTCGGCTTATACTCCATACTGTCCGTCCAACTCTGATAGCCGTTGACAAAAATTCTATCGTTTGCATTATATTTATACGGAATTTTAATATCGAATTTCAAAAATCTTACTTTGGCTTTTGCATTGAGCGCGACTTTCAATATGTCGTCTTCAACAACTGCGTCCAAAGAAAAATGCTGATTTCCGCCTGAATTGCAGACGTATTTCTTGCCGTCTACGACGTATTTTATGTCGTATTTAATTGTGTTCAAGTCCATAATATCCTCCAAAATATATAATGATTACCATAATATCTATAAGTATATTATATAAAATCCCTCTATGTCAATACCGGCAAATTGAATTTAGCGCCTTTTGCCGTTTATTATCAATTTATTAAAAAAAGGTTGTATTTTGAGTCGCATTGTGCTAAAATTTATTTGATAAAAAAATTTGGAGGTAATTTATGCCACTCGTAACATCAAAAGAAATGTTTAAGAAAGCGTATGCAGGTCACTATGCTATCGGCGCTTTCAACGTAAACAATATGGAAATTATTCAAGGTATCGTAGAAGCCGCTACTGAAGAAAACGCTCCGCTTATTCTTCAAGTATCTTCCGGCGCAAGAAAATACGCTAACCCAACTTATCTTCGCAAAATGGTTGAGGCTGCTGAAGAAGTAAGCCATCTTCCTATCTGTCTCCACCTCGACCACGGCGACACTTTTGAACTTTGCAAAAGTTGTATCGACGGCGGATTTAATTCCGTAATGATCGACGGTAGCCACCACTCTTTCAAGGACAATATCGAATTGACAAAGAGAGTTGTTGAGTACGCTCACGACCACGGCGTAACCGTAGAAGGCGAACTTGGACGTCTTGCAGGCGTTGAAGACGACGTAAAAGTATCGGCAGAAGACAGTTCTTATACCCGTCCAGAAGAAGTTGAAGAATTTGTAACCAAGACTGGCGTTGACTCCCTTGCAATTGCAATCGGAACTTCACACGGCGCATTCAAATTCAAGCCGGGCACTAAGCCACAACTTCGTTTTGACATTCTCGAAGAAGTAAGCAAGAGACTTCCCGAGTTCCCAATAGTTCTCCACGGCGCATCTTCCGTACCTCAAGAGTTCGTCAAGATTGTCAACGAAAACGGCGGCAAACTCAACGACGCTATCGGCGTACCTGAAGAAATGCTCCGTCAGGCTGCATCTATGGCAGTATGTAAGATCAACATCGACTCTGACCTCAGAATGGCTTGCACTGCAGGTATCCGCAAGCACTTCACAGAGCATCCGGATCACTTCGACCCAAGACAATACCTCGGCGACGCAAGAGCCAACATCAAGTATATCGTTAAGCACAAACTTGTCAACGTACTCGGTTGCGCAGGCAAGGCTGACGAAATTCTCGGCAAATAATAACAGATTTACAAATATAAAAGGTATAGACGGCTCGTCTATACCTTTTATTTATTACATTGTCATTTCGACCGAAACACAGTGAAGCGGAGAAATCTAATCCTTTATGTTAAATAAAAATAGATGGGCAATTGCCCATCTACTTTTGCCAAACAAATTTTAATTTACTATCTCCTCCACGTAAAGAGCAAACTTTTGATTGTTTAGCATTGCCATTTTTAAACATTCGTCTTTCATCTCAAAGTTTGAAATGAAATACTCTTCTAACAATGGCAAAATCTCAAATAATATATCTTTAGCATAAATTCTCTTTTCTTCTTTTGCACTTAAAATCGCTTGATTTTCTTCTTCTGTAATTTCTTTGTAGAATTTGTTCATAAGAATACTCTCCTTTATTTGATCTAAATGTATTATATCATACCGAATTGGCAAGATGCAACTAAAATCTTGCCAATTCGATACATAATATTTTGCAGAAGGATATCTAATATGGATATAGAATTGAAATTTTCAGAAACTTTAAACGATTTACTTATTGAACACAACTTAAATGCAAGAACTCTTGCTAAAGTATTGGGTATGGAAAATTCTACAATCACTCGCTATTTGAACGGAGAACGTTTGCCAACTATAGACAGTCTTGTAAGAATTGCTGATTACTTCAAATGTTCGACAGATTATTTATTATGTATGGAAGATGAAAGTTATCAGCGAGACTTTTCACCTTGTCCGCCTTTTGCTGAAAGACTTGCATTTTTATTGAATTATTACAAATGCTCTTCTTACCGTGTCTATCACACCACAGGTATATCCCAAGGAAGATTTTATGATTGGAAGAATGGAATTAGCGTGCCTACAGTTGACAACGTAGTCAAACTTGCAAAACATTTTAATTGCTCCGTTGACTTTATCATTGGTCGCAGTAAAATATAATATTATGGATATGTTATTTTCATTTGCTCAATCATAATAAATATAGACAAGTCAAGAGTATTTTTGGGAAATAAATTTAAATTCAGGGAAATTCCAATCTAAAAATATTTACCCTATTATATCAAAAAGTATGATTTAATTATTATCCTTATCTCTTTTGTAATGACTTGACAATCTTTCTTTGATTTTTTTGAGATGTCTTTCCAAAAATCTATTTGAGCGCTTGTTTTCCTTATATTCTTTGCGGAGAGAGCCGAGCAATTCTGTCTTGATATTTTTGTCAGCAAAAAACTCTTCCATATTGCTCATAACTCCGACATAGTAATTTGCAACGAATTTTACATATCCCAGTATGCCCTGCTGCACTTCGTTTTCGTCGGCGCCATTCTCTAATTTTGCATAATAATACAATAGATCTACCGTCTCGTCATTCAACTTAAAAAAATAATTCTTTCCGTCAAGATACTCGGCGAGAGCAACGTACGTCACCATACGTCTTGTATAGTCTTTTGTCAACTCCTGTATCTTGCCGTCGATTTTTTCAAAAACTTCTTTTGGACAGTCAAAGATATTATTCCACTCCGCCTGTTCGATTGCTTGAGATTCGCCGTCGTTTACAAGTTGAGTCTTTGCAATATTCAAAATATCCGCCTTTTGAGCCACTTGATCTATGAAATCCTGCTCTTTGGGATAGATAGCCTTATTGCTCTTGCTTTGATGAAAAAGCAACGATTGCAAAAGCATATCAAAGTTGAGCAAATACTCGTCGGCATTCAACTCGCTGTCAACTCCTCTTGCCACGTCGCAAATCTGCGCCAAAAACTTTATCAACTTTGCGTATTTCTTATTAAGTTTTTCTTTAGTATCTGCGCTCATTGCTTGTATTCTCTCCAAATAGATTTATCTACTTAATATTTTAATACTATTTAAGACGATAGTCAAGGCTACTGACACGGTTGGTTATACAATTACCGCTGTTGATTTTACCGCCGCGAATTACGCAAAGAAATATTTTTATTATTTACTTACCAAGGTATTCTTCATATCAATAACGAAATTTGTCGATTTTATACGAAATTTAAAATTTTTTGTATTTTTGTACAAAAGTTATTCAAAAACGCTTGCTATTTAGCCACATTAACGCTATGATAGTATTATAGGAATATAAAGCAATAAATTATTTTAGAATTCCCAACTAAATAAATACTATACACGGAGATGATAATATGCCAACGTCTTATGATATTGATTTGCATTATTTGGCTAAAAAAGCCAAAAGTCGACTTTCGAGTCACAATGAAGGAAACACAAACGAGTATAATAAATATATACAAAGAGCCAACGACACCTATCTTTTGATACTCAAAATGGTAACTGAAGAAGAGACCGTTTACAATCCCATATCACGATTTGTTGGAAAAGATCTCAAGAACGTCCCCGATTCAAGCGAGAAGATAAGGACTGTTTTGGAGACAAGCCGACACGTCAGTGAAATAAGACAAAGAGTGAGGACTGACCTTATCAAAAAGGCGCGAAACAACGAAAGCGTCAACGTTGAAGGCAAAGAATACGACCCATTGGATCTTTTGCGCAAACTACACTAATAACACTAATACGCATTTATCAAAAACTTTTTACACTACATACATACAACAAACGCCTTCGGATTGCTCCGAAGGCGTTTGTCGTAAGTTGTGTGGGATTAGGTTATGGCAAATTAAGATTGAGAAGCCAAACTTTCAAGACGAGAATTCTTGATTGTCTGCAAAGTCTCCTTTGCTTGTTGCTCGGCTTTGGCAAGCGCTTGATTGTATTGCGCCAGTGCTCCGTCAAGTTTTGCGACAGCCTGTTGTTGCGCTTCAACGATACTTTGCTTCTGTTCGTCCGACAGACTTGCATCCATCTTCTCTTTCATCTCGGCTGCCTTCTTCTCAAGTTCTACGGCAAAATCTTTGAGATCCTCGACCGTAAAGTGTTCAAAATCTATATCTTTAATCTCTATTCCTGCAATCAATGCCTGTATTTGCGTTATGACGTCTTGCGAAAGCGGTTTATCCTGCAACTGTTCTTTGCTTTCTTCGAGTTTTTCAACGGCGCCGTTGAGTTTGTCTCTCATATCCTGCGTCAAGCCGTCAGCGGTGTTTTTTGCGACCTTATCTACGTATGCTCCGACGCTTTCCACCGTCACGTTGCCTTGGCTATCCTTAAGCGCTTCTACGTCAACGCCAAGTTGAGTAGCAATAGCGAGCACGTCGTCTTCAGCAAGCAATTTATCCGCAACGTCTTGCGCAAGCACTACGCTTTTTGCAATCAATTCGACGCTCTTTGCGGCTATAGAAAGTCCGCCGTACTGCGCGGCTGCGAGACCGCCCTCTATCACGCCTTTATATTCCATATATTTTGCAAGATATACAGCCTCTTGCGCCGTCATTACTGCCATCTGGTATACTTGTTCTGCGGCAAGTTTTGCCTCTTCAAACGCCTTGGTAGAAAAGTTTTCCAGTTTGTCGTACGCACCGTCGACGATCTCCAAAAGTTCTTGAGTGCTCATCTTTACGGCATCGTCCATCTTGAGAGACAAGTCAGCCGCCATTGCGCTGTTGATAAGTCTCAACTTACCTGCCGTCAAATTCTGATAATACTCGTTATTCGGATTGTTCTCTTTGAGTTTAGCGAGTTGATAGTTGAGCACGAAGGAGCCTTCTTTGTTATAATTGATGTCAAAAGAAAGTTTTTCGTCCGTATTGCTCACCGCAACTTCGATTTTGTCCAAGATATTGCTCTCTACTTTAGAATCGTCACTTGAGACGGACACTTGCACGCCGCAATTATCCTGCGTAAGATATCCCATCTTTACGGCGAGATCCATAATCTTTTGGCTTGCCTCTTGGATATCCATACCTATTATTACTTCTCCGTACATCAAGACGAGCGCGTCGTCGTTTTCGCAACTGTACGACATAATCTTTTGGTCTTTATCCAGCACTATTCTTATAGACGGATTTATATCAATCGAGACGTAACTCGTAGCAACAGGCTCTTTTTCGACGTCGCAACCTGCAAAGCAAACCGTCGCTAAAATTGCCATAGTCAAAACTACTATTACTGCAACTGCTTTTTTCATAATGGTTCTCCTTTTTGGTTAGTTTCGCTTAATAAACTATTTGCAAATGCCTTTTATTGGCAATTTCAAAAAATTTTTTGTTTTTTCAACGCTTGACAAATATATATCCCCGCCTATACAATATTGAAAACGAATAATATTGCAAGGTTGCTTTAGGACGTATATCATAAACGTTCTATGCATTAAAAAGGGAACGGAGTGAAAATCTCCGACAGCCCCCGCTACTGTAACGGCTACGAACGCTCAATAACACTGAAAAATCGGGAAGAGAGCGCTAGGTATGAAGCCGTAAGTCAGGAGACCTGCCTGTAATATAACAAGACGGATTTCGGTGGGAGATCAAGTCGTGGCATTGCCATTCCCGCCCTACTCAGGGCGTTTTTTATTCCACGCGATTTTCCGTTGACTCACTAATTGATCTTATAAAAGGAGTATACTCAAATGAAAAAGTATGCAAAAATCATTACAGCAATCTTAATTATCTCAATGCTTTCACTGGCGCTCTTTGCCTGTGTCAATCCCGACAGTGACAAAGAAGGCAAAATGACCCTTGTTCTTCTCGACGGTGACAATGCCAAAGAATACGTCGTTGACCTCTCAAAACTTCCGTCCGGCAACTCTCAAACCGGATTGATATCAGTCCTTGAATATCTCCAAAACGACGGGCGACTCACCTACTCCATAGACGGCACGCTCTTGACCCAGGTAGGAGATCTTAAGAATGACGCCGGCGCAAATAAGTGGGTTTGGCTCTACACCGACGTAGAGAAGGATATAAACGTAACTGAATTTGCAACGCAGATTACCTACAAAGGCAAGACATATACCGACAGCGGTCTCGGCGCTAACCTAATGAGTATCAAAGACGGTTGCACTATCATTATTACGTATATGATATTCGGTTGATATGAAGGCTACTCCGCGACGCGACAGAGCGCTCAAACTTGCGCTAATTGCAATTATGGCAGCCACGTTAGAGGGCGGCAAGT
The DNA here is from genome assembly GCA_029060025.1 of Clostridia bacterium. GTDB lineage: Bacteria > Bacillota > Clostridia > Christensenellales > UBA3700 > RACS-045. The sequence goes on from JAIDUV010000049.1 coordinate 71,254, forward strand.
TTGCGCTGTCGTTTATCCCCAACGTAGAGATAGTCACGCTTCTTTGCGCCGTATACGGCTACGTATTCGGCGTCTACGGAATTATAGCAACATATATTTTCGTTGGTATCGAAACGCTGATTTGGGGTGCAAATACCTGGGTCGTGACCTATCTCATACATTGGGGGTGCGTATCGCTCGTCTTCGCGCTTTTTGGTAAGTTTAAGATCAAAAGCCGACTGATTGCCACCGCGACTGCGGTAATTTTGACGGTGGCGTTCGGCGTACTAAGTTCGCTCGTCGACACAGGACTGCTCACAGGATTTTTCAACAACTTCTGGAAGAGATTTGCCATCATATACACCCGAGGCGTAGCCTTCTATATAACGCAGACTGTGTGCAACTTACTTCTCTTTCTTATAGTATTCAAACCTCTCGTCAATCGCATTGAAATGCTATTGCCCGAGAGATTCAAAAGCGTAAGTTTACGCAAATAGGACACTCACTTATCAGTAAGGTGACGTTTGATTATCTTAAACTCTTTTTCCGTAAGACCGTCTACAAAACTAACCGCGTCACTGTAAATTTGGCTGGCTTTGGGTCTTTTTCTACATTGCAAACTACTTTGAAACAAACCGAATCTAGCGCTCTTTTTGCGCTCGGCAAACTTAATTGCTATATTCACAAGTTGTTTTACGTTTGTAGTAAGATCTTCGTACTTCTTTGGCAACGCTTGGTCTTTTGACAACTCTTCTATAGGCTCTTCTCCGTAAGCGTGCAAATACAGGTTATCCATAATTCTAATGTATGATTTGATTGCAGATTCCTCTTTGCACAAGATATAAGGCTCTTCTTCTTTGATATAGAAAGTCTGTTCGGTTTCTTTATAGTTATTTTTGTAATTGGAGTAATAATTATAGATTTCTCTTTCAATTGCGTCGACTTTTTCTTCACGGACACGGACGTTGATTGCCTGATACACTATGCCTTTTTTGAATTTCAATTTCTTTTGTTCGACAAGCGCCTCTACTCCATCTCTTGCCTTGAAATAACTCCAACCAAAATCCTGTTGAATTTGAGGAATGGTGACCTTATCCTTCTTAGTGACATACTTCGTCAATACTAATATTTCTTCGTCGTTTATTTTGCTCATTTTTACTCCTCCCGAGTCGGCTCTGTCGACGGTATGTATTCCGGTTAAAAAAATATTTCGCATATTAAAATCCGAATGGATTGCGCTTCATCGGCTTAGCAATATATTGATATGCGTATTTTTTATCTGACGGATTTACTTTGACATCATACTCGTCTATGTTTGCCTGCGCCAAACTGTTGAATTCTTTGCACTTATAATACCTTTCCAATTTGGATAACAACACGTACCCGCAGTTTGCTTCGGTGATAATACACTCGCCTTGGTCAAAATGCGTAAGTCTGCTCTTAGGAATGAGCGGTATTGTCTCCACAGAATAGTGATTTATCTCTCTGCCGTCACCGTTGAGAGCGCTTAGCGGAGATACCCTCGTCATATTGCCGCATTCTCTGGAAATCTCCTCAAGCGTCGATGGGTTGTTGCTGCCAAAGAAGACGTGCATATTGAGATTGTCTCTTATTATCTTTGCATTTTCGCCGTATACGCTATCGAGTTGGGCATAGGACTGAATAATGAGTATAAACCATATATTTCTGCCCGCGCACGCCGAGATGGTCGTCTCAAAGTCTTTGATTGCCGGGAAGTTGCCAAATTCGTCGAGAATGAAATAGAACGGAGCGTCGAGTTTTCCGTTAGGCTTTTTCATAGCCTCTTCGATAAGAAATCTATACGCGTCTTGCACAAACATAGATATGATTTTATAATGCACCTTAAGTTCGTCTCTATAGTTGATAAACAAAGCCACTGGCTTATCACCTGTAAGTTCGCTCAAGTCAAAGGAGTTGCACGACGTGATAAGACGAATCGCGCTTTCCCTGAATATTGCGACCTTTGCGTTAAAACTGCTGACTACGCAACGTCTCGTAGTATGAGCGTTGTCAAGTATTGCAAACTTCGCCAAAGCGTACGCTCTCGAGTCCGAAGGACGCGTTGAAAAATATCCTCCGTCATTATAGGCAGACCCGCTCGTCCCCTCGTCCTTGAAAGTATTCATTATAGACAGCATAGTAGAGAAAGAAAACGTATCTTCGGTGATAGGGTTTTTGTCAAGTTGAGTGTCCTCAAGCATAGCCCAAAGAAAGGCTTTCAATAACTCTCTCGCAGTATCTTCCCAATATGGGTCTTTCTCGCTCAAAGTTGGCGCAATCACGTTGGCTACCGTATCTATATCGTTGCCTACGTCGTCGAGTTCGTACTTAGTAATTGTGTCGATAGTCTCGTCGAGTTGCTTTTGGTTTTTATATACTTTTCCTCTAAAAGAATTGTATAATGCTCCGTCTTTTTCCTTCACCACCTTGACTTCGTTGTCAATATTCATAATGGCTATGTACTTTCTATAAATAGGAGTGAGCATATTCCAGCACTCGCTCTTGCGATAGTTGCGGAAGTTGAGCAACTTTATGTTGTACCCCTGCTTTTTCAACTCCTCCGCGGTGTATTTATACACTTCGCCTTTAGGGTCGGAGATTATCAAAGACCGCTTTACTTTCTGTCTTGCAAAAGACAGTATCGTGGGTATTACGTAAGACGTCGTCTTACCCAATCTGGTTGCGGCAATTACTCCCACGTGATTTTCGTCACTTGAGTACATCTGAATAAGTTTGCCGTCTTTATAAAAGCAAGCCTTGAGCACGCCGTCTATTGCCTTTGAGGCAATCTCGTCAAAGTAATGAGTATTCTTTACGTTTGGCTCGAGTTCGTTAAACTGCACGAGCGAAGCGTTGTCGTAGCCGCTTAAAAGATTTACGTTTGTTTTCATTGTATGCTACCCCCAAATCCGTATTTGTTGATTGTCTTGAACTCGTCGAGTATATTGCCTAGCATAGCCTCGTCGAGAATTAGTTTGCCAGCCTTGATTCTGTTGGCAAGTATTGCTTTGTCAAGAGCCTTGGCAATATTGTCTACCGACAACTTTGCAATTGACTCTTTGACGTCTTTGTCAATTGATATCTCTTCAATGCCGTATAGTTGAGCCTTGCGGACGAGCATATCGTCGATTATAAGCCCCTTCTCCTCTTGGCTTACGCTTGCCAAACTCACCGTATTGCACAACTTCTTGAGCACGCTTTCGTTGGCTTTGTCGCATACGCATATCGGCAGAATACCGCTCAAATCAATCTGCGCGCTGGGAAGTGTCAGCCTAAAGGCTTTGCGTCTAGAACTTTTCAAGAAGTCAAGCGCCAAATCCATTGCCTCGGGCGCAATCTCCCCTCTGAACGAAACTATATACACGTTGGGTCTGTCCTCGTCGCACTTGCGCACGAAGATATTATTGGCAGTTGCGTCGACGTCGTTCTTGCCGAGATCGCCCACTTCTATTACCTCGACGTTTGCGTTGGGCGCAAGATTTACGATAGCGCTTACGTAATATTGCAACAATACCGCGCTGTCTGCGCAAAGACACAAAGGCGTATAGTTGGACATCCGGCGCAAGTCAAAGTTTTGCGCTTCTCTCAAGATACGTTCGCGCTCCTGTCGACGGTCAAGTATCAAAGTGTTAAATGCCTTCGCGTCTATCTCAATGCTTTGATTTGCATCAAACTTTAACGGCAAATCGCAAATTGGCGAACGACGTTGCTTGTCCTCCATAGAATATATCGCAAGTTCTTTGTCCTGATATGGCAGTATTTGACTGTAAAGTATCCTCGCTTTTGACGCCGAGTATTCTTCTCTTGGCAATACCGACGCATTGAACGCCTTTTCTATAAGACACGCTACGTCGTTGCGCTTAAACAACTTAGCCTCTTGCGGATAAGCGGCTTTGAGCGCTCTGATAAGCGAAGAGTTGTACCTCATTCCCAACGACGTCAAGATGCTGTCAAAACAGTCCTGTCTGTCCGTCGCGCCGTAATATAGATAAAGCATAGCGCCGTCGACGTCGTTCCATCTTGCCGCCCTTGCCAAATTCTTAAGACCTGCGACTTCGTCTTTGTCGACGCATATTCCGTGTATCTGCATAATACCCAACGCTTTCAATGCGCTGATACAGCCTTCGCCCGCCCTATACACGAGATTGCTTATAATCTTCTCTTTGCTCTCCTGATTGGGATCTATCATATTGAGTTCCAACGCCTGCGAAAGAGCGCCGCCCTTTATTGCGACGGTTTGAGATTCAAGTCCGTCTTCCGTAGGTGTTTGCAAAAATTCTTTCATATACTGCCTGGTCCTACAGTATCTCAAATAATCTTTTTCGTCCTCAATCTGCTTGACTTCGCCGTTTTGCGCGATATTCCAAAGCGCTTCGGCGCTCTTATTATCTATCAAATACGCCTTGGCAAGAGAATGAAAAACTTGTTCTTCTTGCTCAACCGACGTGAATTTACCTGTCGCGGCAGTAAATAAAAAATATTGATTTAAAAATCGTTCGTGTAAATCTTTCATAGTCCGTCACTCCTTTGCATTTATTTGATACTTACTTGGAATTACGTAGTCGATAATGCCGTATTCCAATGCCTGCTCCGCGCTCAACACGTTGTCTCTGTCAGTGTCGCGGGCAATCTCCTCTACCGAGCGCCCTGTAAAGCACGACAGCATTGAGTTGATATTTCCCCTCGTACGCTCAATGTGCTGAGCGGCGAGTATAATATCCGACGCCTGTCCGCTTGCTCCGCCTAGCGGCTGGTGCAAAAGCACTTCCGCGTTACGCGTTGCCGCTCTCATACCCTTTGTGCCCGCTCCCAAAATGACCGCCGCCATAGACGCCGCCTGTCCAAGCGCAACTGTCATTATCTTAGCGTCTATAAAGTGCATAGTGTCTATTATAGCCAGTCCGTCGGTTATTACGCCTCCGGGGCTGTTTATCTGCAACGTAATTACTCTTTCTTCAGGCGGTACGCTTGCTATCTTGAACTGATGGTCAAGATATTGAAGTTTGTCAATCACGCACAGCGCCATAGTATTGTCAATCTCGCCGAATATATTGATGGTCTTGTACTGTAGCGAGTAATCAGGTCCAAAACCGCTTTTTGTATCCAACATTATTTCTTCCTCCTCTTTATTTGCTGGTCTATCAATTCGTAGTACTTGTCAAAAATCTTCAAATTCAAATCCTCGTCTTCGACTACTGTCAACTTATCGTCCTCGGTACATTCAAATACGATTGCTTCGTCGTCGGCTATACCTTCTATCTTAGTGATGGGATGCAGTATGCAATAGAGCCGTCCGTCATTGGGAATAATTGCCACTTGCTCGAATTCATAGGGATTGGAATTTTCGTCCTTCAATACGATAGTGTCTAAATTGTCTTGATCCAAAAGTTTTTCGATCAAACTTAATTCTTGGTCTTTATTCATAATTTTGTCCTCATTGTTTTTAATTTTTGATGCCCGCAGTATACTGCGGGAGCGGCGAGATAGGATTATCTATCCAAATCTTCGCCATTGCTGTGAGAAGGCATATTGTCTGCAAGACATTTACAATGCGCAAAGTAATAAATGTACACTTCTTTGAGAATATCTTCGTCGTTCTCGATTATAAGAACTTCTTTGCCGTCGCGCTTTCCCACGCTGTAGCACTCGCCGAAGTCATAATCGTTTTTTTCTCTTATGACGCATCTGATCTTGTCCTTAAGCATCAACACCACAACTTGAAAGTATTGTCTTACGTTGCCGTGGCAGTCCGTAAGCGCAAGACTATCGCAGTTGGATTTGTATGCCAACTTACTCACATCTTTGCCAAATAGTACGATACTGTACTCCATTTTGCCCTCCTCATAATAATTTTTATATTTAATAGAAAATGGTCTGTATTTTGACTTTTTTGCAGAATTTGCCCTGCAAAAGCGTGCAAAAAGGACGCGTTATTCAATTGTCAATTTGATTTTGCCGTCGACTAACGGCCCGATTGCGCTTTTTCCCATAGAAAATAAGAGTAGCGAATTTACGTCCCCAAACTTTTATTGGGTACGTTAAACAAATTTTGCATCAAAAGCAGTTTGGGATTATTTGTTAGTACCTAAACTTAAAAGACCGACACCGGCGTCAAAGCCGTTAGGGAATAATATAAAAACTCTTTTATTCTTTGCCATAACTCGTTTTGCTTTCATTGCCGGTCTCCTTAAAGATTTTTTTATTCTTTTGACGTATTTATTATAAATCAAGATAAGTCAAAAGGTCGATATTTTTTTAATGTAACATCTACATAAAAGATGTTGGTTTACTATTTAATTTTATAATTGCTTGGCTCATTGCCAAAATTCCGCTCTTTTAAAATGCGTCGTTTGCTCTCAATTCTGCCTTAAAATTAGAAAAGGCGAAAATCTCCCTTGTGTCTATGCAAACGCGTTTTGCTTACAGCGGTAGTTGTCTATTTAGTTGTTTCATTGCGATATTAAGTTTTAACTTGGATATTTCGCAAATACGGCTTACGAAATACTTTGAACGATAAAATTCTCAATAGATTTAATATTTTTAACCTTGATAACTTTTATCTATACCTTTACGGTAAGACTAATGATACCACCTAAAAATAATGTTGTCAACAGTTTTTTTGCAAATTTTTCCAAAATTTTTTAGCAAATTTTAGTCGAAAAAATAACGATAAAATAATATTTTATACTAATATTATAATAAAAATAAGAACGCGATTATTCTTCGTTTCGCATTGATTTAAGCAAGGCAATTAGCGCATTCTGTTGAATTGAAGTAAGAGAGGCAAATTCGTCAAGCAATATCTTTTGCGTCGGCGTAAGTTGGCACAGTTCGCCGTCTTCTGCAAAAAATTGCGACATCGTAATTCCGCAAGCATTGCAGATGGCTTGCAACGACGCTACGGACGGTTGGACGTTCTTCCTAAACCAAGACGATATCGTCGTCTGCGGTATATTGGACTCCAGACTCAACTTATATTCAGTCCATCCCTTTTGATTGCGCAGTTGTATAATTTTTGCCAGAATATCCATACCCTTTCCTATAATTGTCTTTTTCGTATATTTTATACGAAAAAATATTGACAAACAATATTGTATATCGTATAATTATTACGATATTTCGTATATCAATTACGTATTTAATAGGAGAATAACAATGGAACAACAAAAGATTGCAAATTTTATGTCTACTTACAAAAAGTACTTCCCCGCTGACAAAATGGCGTATATTGAAGAAGGTTTGTCCAAATGCCCCGACGAAAAATACAATATTCTTTCGACAATCAATTTCAAAAATCCTACTACGATAACCGTCTTGTCGGTATTCTTCGGCGGATGGGGCGTAGATAGATTTATGTTGGGACAAACCGGTATGGGAATACTCAAGTTCTTCACCGGCGGACTTTTTGGAATATTGACTCTCATAGATTGGTTTACTGTAGGCAAAAAAGCCAAGGAATGGAACTATCAAGAGATAGCAAAACGACTTTAATCAAGCGAAAACTTTTATACCCCTATAAATAATACCCCTAAAGCGCAGGGGTATTATTTATTCATTAGAGCATTGAGCGCCGTCCAATACTTCGCGCTCTTCTTGCGCGGCGTCGCATACCGCAACGCCGTCGTCTGCGTTCGGCTTATCGGGAGGCTGCTCTATCTTTACTTTAAATTCCCTTCGACTTATCACGTAATAGGAGATAAGCATTGCACCTCCTGTCGCAATCCAAGTGATGGGATAAATTATCATAAGCACGTAGAAATTTTGAGAATACAATCTGAATACCGTATACACCCACACTATACGAAGTATGCACGACCCAACGACTGTGATAAGTGCAGGCAAAAGAGAATGTCCTATTCCTCTCAATGCTCCGCCTGCAATCTCATACGTACAAGGCAGCATTTCAACCGACAGTACGCAAGTCATTCTTATAAGCGCAAACCTTATTGCCTCTTCGTCGGAAGTGTAAATGCGAATAAACAACTTTCCTCCAAGCGAAAACGTAAGACTCATCACCGTCGTAATCACAAGCGCCGCCAACATATTTACGCGGAATATCTTTCTGCAACGCGCATAGTTGCCCGCCGCAAAGTTCTGACTTATAAATGTCACGGCGGCTTGAGCAAACGCGCTTACAAAATAATATACGTAATACTCAAAATACAACGCGTCTCCGCTACCAGCCATAGCCTTATCTCCAAAGCCATTGATGGCAGTCTGAATACATACGTTGGAGAGCGAAAAGACAATGCCCTGCAACCCTGCAGGTAAACCGATGGCAAAAATGCGTTTTAGATACTTTGTCTTAATTCTTGACTTCTTGAAGCGTATTCTCAAAGTCTCGTTTCTCATAATAAAAACTATTACGCAGACTGCGCTGACGGCGTCTGCGACCACAGTCGCTATGGCCACGCCTACCACGCTCATCTTAAACACTGCGACAAACAGTAGGTTGAGACCTATATTTATTATACCTGCGACTATAAGACTGTAAAGCGGTCTGCGCGTGTCTCCCACGCTTCTTAAAATAGCAGAACCGAAATTATAAATCATTAAGAAAGGCATACCGATAAAATATACTTGAAGATATTTTACGGCAAGCGGAAGCACCTGCGCAGGCACGTCCATTGCCTTCAATACGGCAGGCGCAATAGCAATGCCGACGACAAGAAGCAATACCCCGCTCGCAAGCGCTATAACGGCGGCGGTCAATACCATACTGTGTATGTCTTCTTTCTCATTCCTGCCTATATGCTCCGATATTACGACGGTGACGCCGACAGACAGTCCTGTAAAAAGATTGATAAGCAAGTTGATCAAAGAACCGTTGCTGTTTACAGCCGCCTGGGCGTTGCTATCCTCAAACCAACCTATGACGGCAACGTCTGCAGAATTGAATAGTTGTTGCAATATTCCGCCCAGCGCAAGCGGCAGCGCAAAAAGCAAGACCTTCTTAAGAAGCGGTCCGTGCAACATATCCATTTGTTTTCTTTTGCTCTCAATTGCTTTGTTCATCTTTTGATTGCCTCAATCATATTCACTGATTATACTATCATACCTAAGATAAATCAAGCAAAAATATATAAAAAAGAATACCCCCATTTCTGAGGGTATTCTCATTGAATTTTTACTAATCATTTTTGTCTTCCGACTTACTCTGCTCGTCTTCCTGAGTTTCCTTCGATTGCTCTGCGTCTGTGTCAACAACAGGTTGTTCCTCGACGTTGCCGTCCGCAGTATCGACTGTATCTACTGCTTGAGCGCTATCGCTCATATCCTCTTGAGTAGACTGCGCTTCCTGATTGTCCTCGGAGACTTTTTCTTCGACGATATTTATCTTGGGAGTTTCCGTCTTCTTATACGAATCTTTCTTAGCCTGTCTCTCGTCGATATACGCGATTACTTCGTCTGCCGACTTGCCGTCGAAGAGCATATTGACTTCTTCGGTATATATCGTCTCTTTCTCAAAGAGGACTTTGACCATATTATCCATAATAGTGCGATTGGCTTGTAATATCTCAAGCGCTCTAGCGTAACAACTGTCGAGAATAGACTTGATTTCCGTATCAATTATGCCGCCCAGGTCGTCGCTGTAAGAGTGCGTCGTGCCATAGTCTCTGCCAAGGAATACTTCTTTGTCTCCACCGAGATACATATTGCCGATTGCCTTTGACATACCCCATTGCGTAACCATCTTCTTAGCAATATTGCTTGCTCTTTCTATATCGTTGGACGCGCCGGTAGATATATCTTTTATTACGATTTCTTCCGCCGCTCTACCGCCAAGCATCATAGTCACCATATCAATGAGTTTGTTGCGTGTGATATGCGAATCGTCGTTTTCCGGTCTCGTCAACGTATAGCCTGCCGCCATACCTCTCGGTATAATGCTTACTTCCTGCACGTCGTCGCAATTTTCAAGCAACTTGCCAATAATTGCGTGACCCGACTCGTGATATGCCGTGATCCTCTTGTCACTGTCTGTGACGATACGCGATTTCTTTTGCGGACCTGCGATAACTTTGTTTATACCTTCAAGAATGTCTTCCATTACTATGACTTTTCTATTCGCTCTCGCCGCAAGAATAGCCGCTTCGTTGAGAAGATTTTCAAGGTCTGCGCCGCTAAATCCGCTTGTCATTCTTGCAAGTATCTTGAATGATACGTCTTGCGCCAACGGCTTGTTGCGGGAGTGAACTTTGAGTATTTCCTCTCTGCCCTTGACGTCAGGGACGTTGACGTAGATTTGTCTGTCAAATCTGCCCGGACGCAACAACGCGGGGTCAAGAATATCCGCTCTGTTGGTAGCCGCCATAATAATGATACCTTCGTTTTTCTCAAAGCCGTCCATCTGCACAAGAAGTTGGTTGAGCGTCTGCTCTCTCTCGTCGTGACCGCCGCCGAGACCCGAGCCTCTCTGTCTGCCGACAGCGTCGATTTCGTCGATAAATATTATACAAGGCATATTCTTCTTTGCCTGATTAAACAAGTCTCTTACTCTCGCCGCGCCGGTACCTACAAACATTTCCACAAAGTCACTACCGCTTATGGAGAAGAAAGGCACGTTGGATTCGCCTGCGACTGCTTTTGCAAACAAGGTCTTACCTGTACCCGGAGGACCTACGAGAAGCACGCCCTTTGGTATTCTTGCGCCAAGTTGCAAGAACTTCTGCGGGTCTTTTAAGAACTCAACGATTTCTTGAAGTTCTTCTTTCTCTTCTTCCGCGCCGGCAACGTCGGTAAAACGCACTGATACGTTCATATTAAGTCTTGCCTTGGTCTTGCCAAAGTCCATAGCCTGACGGTTAGAACTTGCGCCCTGTCTTATTATGATAAATATAACCACCGCGCAAATGATAAGCGCAAGCAGCGGGAATATTATCGACGAGATATTTACTCCCGAGTTGGGATCGTTGAATACGTACTGCGGAACTGTGATTTTGGTCTGATCGTCGTCTTCCTTAGCATCGTTTTCTTCTTTTAATTCGTCAAGATATATCTTGAAGTTTGTACGATAATCAATAGTCGCAACGTAGGTAGCCCTCTTCGTCGGGTTTTTATAGAACGCCTCAAGTTCCTTACTCGTCGCGCTTGACTTGAGCGCATACGCCTTATACGATTCGATATACAGCGCGCCTATCTTTCCCGACTCGATCATTTGCACCAAGCCTTGATTGTCCTCTGTACTGGTCACGTCGCCTTTGCTGTAAGCAATCTCCGTAGGCTTGACGTCAAAGAACCTAAAATATAAGAATACAATTATTACTACAACCAAAATTACGAGTATCGCAATCTTGCCGTACATTGCTTTTTTGTTCACTTTTTCCTCCAAGCGAAAGTTATCCGCCAACTATATATATTTATAAATTGCCAACATTATTATATATTATAACAAAACAATTAGTCAATAATGTAAACTATAACTTTTGTAAAGTTTATATATATTCGGCGAGAAGAGAGATGTCGTAATTTTGCACGGCAACTAAACGCTTCCCATACTTCTTCAAACTCATTTGACGTACATACAGTACGCCTGCATTCGTTTTCATCGTCTGAAAAACGTTCTTGCACGTGAAAATCTTACGCCACTCCCTTCTCGCCGAATATGCCAATCAATTTAAAAGCGAATTTTTGACGGAGTTTTATATAAGTCGCGTCTACTGCTATATTTTGTTACCTTGAGCAAAGTTAAAAGTGTAATGTACTGTCATTTCGACTGAAGCGAAGCGTAATGGAGAAATCTTATCCGATTTTCTAAAAAATAGATAATAAGTAAAATAATAGATATGGATAAAATATCCGACGCTATTCTATATTATTTTTTATCTTAAAAATATCTCTCTTTCGCTTCAGTCGATATGGCTCCCCATTCATAACTTTTTATCCCTGAACTGCCCCCAAATTCACGGCTTTAAATAGCAATCCACCGACAAATTCCACGACCTTATCGACAAGATGTCCTACAAAAGTCTCGTCTCTGTCTTTGAGTTCCTGCATACGGTTGCCGTCTGCGTCACCCACTACTGCAAGAATACCTATATCACCTATTCTCTCTTTGTTTTTGTCAAAGGCACCGCCCGGCTTTATGCCGTTGCTAGTAACCTTAATAGCGCCTATATCCTTGAGTTTGCCGAGTGCGGAGTCAATGACGACGACTATATCGTCTTTGTGCCGTTGCGCAATCATCTTTGCGTAATCGTCGACGTTAATTGCAGTGACTTGTCTTTGAGTGTTGCCGTAGACATAAGCGTTGACGCCTTTTTCCTTAAGCCTATCGCCCACTTTGGGACCAATGCTGTCCCCAATGATTTTAGTTGTTCCAATACATAAAAATACCAAGTTTTTCATATCGGTAATTGTTTACACGCACAGGGCATTTTATACCACCAAGTTGCAATTCTCTATAATTTTTTTGCCAAATTATTTTGTAAAATCTACAAAATATATGCAATACTTAAAATGTAATTATATTGACAAATTTATAACTACGGCATTATAATGACAGTGTAATCAAAAGCGAGAATTTTGGATATAATACAAAAGGAGAATATTATGTCAGTTATATCTATCATATCAATTATAATCTTAGCGGTATGCATTATTGTTGGTCTCGTAAGAGGTATTGTCAAAACTCTTCTTAGACTTTTGACGATTGTCGGCACATCGTTGCTTACGATATTCGTCACGCCGTATCTTGCAAAAGCGCTAACTTCATCTCACGTGTTGCAAAACGTTCACGCAGGAGTACTGTCGGGTATCAGCGCTTTGATAATAGCAATCGTATCGTTTGTAGTATTTGCTCTGATATCATTTGCCATCAACAAAAGAGTCGGCGACTCCCCTTTGAGCGGAGTCAACAGAGCACTTGGCGGACTATTCTACGCATTCGTAGGTTTTGTCTTCTTAATTTTGATGGGCTACGTGATAAATATCTTTAGAGACGCAGCATTTATGCAAAAAGTAATTGCCGATTCTCAAAAAGACGTCTTTGCGAATTGGCTCGTAACCAACAACCTCTTCAACAAATTTATGGAAGCGGTGGCAAAAGAAGGCGGCATCTTCTGGCAATTTATCAACGGCTTCAAGCAAATTGCGCCAGGCGGCGAAATCCCCAGCGGTGACGCCACTGCAAGCGGCGAAGCAGTCAAAGCCTTGATAGGCGCAATCGCAAGCGTATAATGCAAATCAATTACAATAAAAGTCGGGCGTATCGAAAAGATACGCCCTTTTGTATTGCCCCTCTATCAAAAAACCAATCTATATACGCTAAACAAAAAATTAAATATCACACCGCCCACCCCGCTTAAAAAAACTGCATAAGTATTACTTCCCCAAAGCAAATGGCAAAACACGCAAGCCATTCCGCCCAAGAGAATATTAAAGACTACGTACAGCGAAGCCTTCCTGCGATAACCCATAATATATCTCGCAGTTACGCCCAGTCCTGCGCCGACAAGAAAGATAATGATCAATTCATAAATTTGCATAGTATATATTACAAAATACAAAAGAGTTTTATGCGCAACACCGCTAATTCAAATTTGCAGGTATTGACATTTTTGTTAACAATTTATATAATAAATACGTAGTAATATCCGCCGCCATCAAAATGACGGCAAACAACAGATTCACTTTTAAGTGAAAAGGCAGAAAAACTATGATAGAATTCAAAACACAACTTGATTTAAATTCGCAAAAAGTACTCAACAAATTTGCAATCAAAAAGTTGGTTATCGTATTCGGTATATTTTCTTTGATATTGATAGGTATAGGCGCTGCCGGCATAATATTTGCCGAAGACAGCGCAGATTCTTCGATGGGGATATTATTGATTATTTTAGGAATAATTGTCACGCCGCTTTTGCTGATCATCAATGCTTTGGGACAAAAAAGCGTCGCAAAAACAAGTCCTTATTTAAACGGAGATACAAAGGAGATTTACAGATTTACTCAAGATGGTTTTGAGCATTTGCAAAAGAAAGGCGAAGTCTTTTTCTCGCACACCAAATCCGACTATACGTACTTTTATAAGATATACTCCACTCCGACGCATTATTTGATGTATATAACAGATCGCCGTTGTCACGTCATAAACAAGACGCATATTACGCAAGGCGCTTGCGAGCAACTTGACGAAATCTTGACGCGCAAAATGCCGGTGGGAAAATTCAAAAAGACAAAGAGATAAGACGTTATCTAAATTTTATGTAATATCACGCCGAGCAAGTAATGAGGGTTGCCAAAGCGAATATATTATGATATACTGTCTATAATTAAAACAAATTAAAGGAACCTCGTGGCAAAATCTTTAGAGACTTGGAGCAAGTTGGATAATTCGGCAAAGATATATCCAATGCTGGTAAACAAAAAAAGCCAAAATATATTCCGCTTGAGTGTCAGTCTCAAAAAAGAGGTTGACTCTGTCGTATTGCAAGAAGCGCTTTCGCTGACGATAGGACGTTTTCCGGGATACCAAGTTAGACTTATGAAAGGAGTGTTTTGGTACTATTTCGACCACAACTATTCCAAACTGACGGTATACCCCCTCGACCCCACTTCAATCAAAAAAATCACCGATAAAAATTGCAACGGATATTGTTTTAGGGTGAGTTATTTCAAAAACCAAATCGTATGCGACTTTTTCCACGCCATCTGCGACGCAACCGGTGCGGCGGAATTTGTCAAATCGTTGGTATATACCTATCTCAATTTGTTGGGCAACGAAGTCTTTTCCGATCAAAAAATACTCACAGTCGGCTCCCCTGTCACGCCAGAAGAACTCGAGGATTCTTTTCTCAAAAACTATAAGCGCGTACCGCTATCTAAACTCAAAATAAAGGACTTACAAGGCAAAAAGGCTTATCATATCAACGGCATTTTGTTTGACAATCCCGGCAACGGCATTATTCATATCTATTGCGATGTCAAACAGTTGCTAGACGTCTGTCACGCAAAAGGTTGCACGATGACGGAATATCTCGGCGCGCTATTTATGATGTCGATATACGAAAGTCAAATCAAAGACAAGTTGCAAGACGCCAACGATATTCAACTTTTTGTACCAATAAATCTACGCAAAATATTCCCTTCAAAGACGTTGCGCAACTTTTCTCTTTTTTCTCGCATAGGCGCAAATCCGTATGAAGATATGGATATGGATAAACTTATTGATATAATGCACACAAATCTCAAAAGAGATATGGACAAAGACAATCTCAAAGACAAAATTTCCACTACTGTATGGGCGGAAAAGTTCTTTTTGGTACGCTTTATCCCGCTGTTTCTAAAAAGAATTTTCTTCAACTTTTCCAATATGTTTTTTGGAAAGTCCAAGAAGACTGCGACGCTTTCCAACTTCGGCGTATTGAACTTGCCCGAAAGTATGAAAGAACACGTTGACAGCGCAAGTTTTTCCATAACGTCAAATACTACCACCCCGCTTTCGCTGTCTATAATATCCTGCAACGACAAAGTTTGCATAACATTCACAAGACGAATTACCGACACGGATATAGAGCGAATATTTGCAAAACGGCTATCGGAAGACGGCGTAGATCTGCAAGTCACGTCAAATTTTTGGGAGGTGGACAATGCGTTGTAAATACTGCAATATAGAAGTAACGTGCGAAAGCAAGATTTGTCCGCTCTGCCACGAAAAACTTGTCATACCCGACAATCTCGATTTGGCGTACGAATCTCCAAAGGCGTATCCCGACAAACAAAAACCTAAGCGCAAAGCCAAGAAAAAACTCTCTGTAACAAGGCTTTATATCAGCATTGCTCTGACAGTATTGCTTTTAAGCGTACCTATAAATATGCTGACAACGCCCCATCTATTTTGGTTTGCAATAGTAGCGGTACTAGGCATTTACGGCTTTATCCTCGTTGCCAACACAATTCGGTCCAACAACGGCATCGGCATTAAAATCTTTTGGCAAGGCGTAGGCATACTAGCAGTGCTTTTGACGATCAACTATCTTCTTGACAAACAAGCGCCCGAGTATTCCTCCACTTGGGTGTGGGACTACGGTCTGCCGGCAATACTGATAATCGCGTCGATAACAACAGGTATATACACAGCAATTGCGCTCAAATATTGGAGTAGCGTCGTAATTGACACGCTTATAATTTCCGCGCTGGGCTATCTGCCAATCATTCTTTACGCTTGCAAAGTCATTGTCCACCCCGCGCTTGCCATTACCTCAACGTGCGTATCTACGATCATAATAATCTTTGTTTGCATACTGGGCAGAAAGACGCTGATTTCCGAACTTAAAAAGAAATTTCACGTTTAGTGTATGTTTGGCTCAAAGAGAAGTGTCGCAATTTTGCACGGCAATAATGTCTCCATTACTTCTTCAAACTCTCTTGACGTACATACAGTACGCCTGCGTTCGTCTTCATCGTATTGAAATACATTCTTGCTCGTGAAAATCTTGTGCCATTCCCTTCTCGCCAAACGAGAAGGTTTTTTAATTCTATCGACAGCGCCAACTAAGCATATTTTTAATGTCACCTCGAGCGTAGTCGAGAGGTCTAATCCTTATTAGATAATAAATAATATAGAATAGTTAATAGTGTCAGATATATTTTGTCATTTCGACTGAAGCGAAGCGTAATGGAGAAATCTCTATCCGCTTAATAAGTACCGACAAAATGGAGCCCTGCGACATTTTCGCTTGGTCGGTAGGGCGAAGTCCAACCATATGTTTAGCAATAACTTTGCTTGCCAAAGTTATTGCGTATTTTTTAGGTTGTAACGCACGCCCATATAAATAATACGTAAATTAACATTACAAAATATTGCAAAATTTTCTCCTGTATTGTATAATAATTAAAGTATACAATAGCATACTAAATTAAGGGATAAAATTAGGTTACGCAACGACTTAACTCTTCTCTCTACTATAATCTAGGAGGCGAGGTTAAGTGACGAACTTAATTCGAAAGGAGCAAAATTATGTATTTGATAGGAATTGACGTAGGCGGAATGAGCATCAAAGGCGGCGCCGTCACGCAAAACGGCGAAATTATCTTTAAGACCGCCATACCCACTACTGAAAAGTATACCGCTGAATACAGCATCAGCGAAGATATAAAGAAGGTCATTGATTTGGTCATTGAGGGCGCAAAGATAAGTCTCAAAGATGTCAAAGGTATCGGTATCGGACAGCCGGGTTCTATAGATTCCAAAAAAGGCATTATCCGCTACAGCAACAACATTGCGTTGGAGAGAGTGCCTGTTGTGGACGAACTAAAAAAGTATTACGACTTGCCTATATACATAAACAACGACGCCAACTGCGCGGCTTTGGGCGAACACGTATTCGGCGCCGGCAAGGGATTTAACGACGTGATTTTTGTCACGCTCGGCACAGGCGTAGGCACAGGCTTTATCATAGATGGAAAACTCTTTGAGGGCAGAGAGTGCGCAGGCACCGAGGGCGGACATATGGTCATCAATATGTCCAAAGACGCTCCCCTTTGCAACTGCGGACAAAGAGGCTGTTGGGAGACTTACGCATCTGCGACTGCGCTTATGAGACAGACCAAAGAGGCTATGGACAAACACCCCGAAAGCCTTATGCATAAATTTGCCAAAGAAGAAGGCAAGGTATCTGGCAAGACTGCTTTTATGGCGGCTAAACAAGGTGACAAAGCAGGTCAAGAAGTTGTGGACAACTATATGCACTATATCACCTGCGGACTTGTCAATCTCGTCAATATCTTCTGCCCCGACGCTATACTTATCGGCGGCGGCATAAGCAACGAAAAAGAATACTTGACCAACCCGATAAAGAAGGCTGTCAACGAAGGTAGATTCGGAGCAAAATTCAATCCGTCTATCGAAGTCAAGACAGCAAGTCTCAAAAACGACGCGGGAATACTCGGCGCGGCGGCATTGGTGTTGTAAGAGTCTCTCATTAAGTTCATACGACGTCTTGCTACCGATTTACGAGTAAAGTTCGTCTACGCATTTTGACGTACATAAAGTACGACTGCAATGCGTATTTTGCTTATCTCAAAAATCGCCGACGCAATCCAGTCGCATCACTCAATTCAAGTCTCTTATATAAATATTTGAGCCCTTAGAAAATAAGAATAAATCAGTGGAGAGAATTTATTATGAAAAAGATAAAAGCATACGACGAATTTGGAGAACAATTTGAACTTGGACTTGTTCCTGCAACTGAAGAAGAGCAACAAGCCTGCGAAGAAAAGTTCAAAAGCATCGGCGCACTGCCCGAAG
This sequence comes from Clostridia bacterium, assembly GCA_029060025.1. Classification (GTDB taxonomy): domain Bacteria; phylum Bacillota; class Clostridia; order Christensenellales; family UBA3700; genus RACS-045. The sequence goes on from JAIDUV010000049.1 coordinate 89,504, forward strand.
GCTTTGTCAAGACAGGCAATGATATCAAAGGTTTTAAGTATTACAAACTCGTCAAACTTGACGATAGACAACTTGAACTCAAGATCAAAGCCGAAAACGTACGTCGTCTGCGTCAAATCGACAGACACTCCGTCACGCAAATCATATTGCAAAGCATTACGCTTGGTTTCACCGCATTGATTTCATTATGCGCAATGGTTGCTTTATTCTTGCTTAATAAGTAATTCTGCATTTATCAAGACAAATACAAACGGAGTTGATTTCTCAACTCCGTTATTTTTATTTACTTCTTGTTGCAATTGCCTCGCCGATTGCTCCGTACAGCGACAACTCGCTGTCAGTTGTATCGCAGGAGAAATGCCATATCATTACTCCGCCCAAGCCCACGTCCAAAGCGTAACAAGTCTTGTCGTAAATCATCTGTCTGCCGTTGTAATAACACGTCTGTTGATATACTTTGCCGTCGACGTTGATTTCCTCTATAATACTGTTGCCCCACACTCCGAGTTTTTTAGACACGTGCGCATAGACACCCCAATAAGCCGCGCAGTCAGCAGGTCGGGAATAAAACGGAAGACCAAGATGCACTTTGCTCATATCCACGCCCTTGCTCTTCAATTGATAAATAGCGTCTGCGCACATCTCATAAAACGAAGCGTGGTTACCCCTTTCGTCAAAACCGTCGTACGTCATAAGTTCTATGCTGTCCACGTAATCGAGTTTTTTCAGCGGAAAACAGCCTATAACCGTGAGATTCCACAGACTGAAAGCCGCGCTTAACTTTTTGTCCTTTGGCATTGCTTTTTTCAACTTCTCCAAAAACTTGCCGTATATGTTATGCGCCTTGTACGTATGCGGATATTCGTAATCGAATGATATACCGTCAAAGCCGTACTCTTCCATCACGCCCAAACATTCTTTGACGAGCGTATCGGCATTGTCGCCCATTGCCTTGCTGTGCCTGTCTTGGGTATCAAGACCGTCTCCCATAATATCCAAATTTCCCAATATCGTATACGTGATCTTTGCGGTAGGATTATATTTACGTACGTTTTCTGCCGCCTTGCGAAGCACTTCTTTGCCCTCTACGCTCTTGCCGTCAATTAAATAATCTTGGAAGTGCAAATGCCCGTCTTTGTCAAGATAAACACTGCCGAACAAATTAAACTCCGTCGTATATCCCATCAGTGACGCAGACTCTTCCGTAAGAGTGTACGCTCTGTCTACCAAAAGATAAGACATTACGTCAAAGCCCTGCTTGGCAGTACCGTTTATGTTGTACGCCTCAATATCCTTTATGCTCCACTGTCCGTCGCAAGTTACGACTTTGAGCGTAACGCTGCTTGCCGTAATAGTTTTGTGCGAACAGTATTTATACTTACCGATAAAATCACTCTTATAAAACATCTCGCCGTTGGCGTACAACTCATAATTTGTTATGTTATCACCCTTTTCCTTGAGAACGATGCTGTTAAAAGTCTTATCGGCGCCAAACGAAAAAGTGATTGAATCTCCCTCTCCGCCTTTCTTTGCGTCGACGCTGTAGCCCTTTGCCACGTTTTCATAATTTTTTGAAATCTCATTGGGCGTCGAAGACATCGAACATCCCGACATAGCCAACAACGGACACACCGCTAAGCAGCAAATCAAAAGCAATATCAAAAATCTTTTCATAATATCCCCCTGCTTTTATTATATATTAAACAAACAGCGTAGTCAATATTCCTTTACTTGTTTTGAATCAATCTTGATGTTAGTGCTCATTTCACCTCTCTCAAATCGAATACGTCTATTAGTATACTTTTGTTTTCTTTAAAAAATACCTGTAAGCAATTGTTCTCCGTTGTAATACTATAAACCATTCCTTTCATTCCTTTATGTATTCCTTGCTTGACATACTCTTGCTTTTCAGTTATTACCTCTACTAATATTTCTATTGGCTCTTCCGCATATTCATAAATAATTTTCAAGTCCTCTTCTTTGATTGGCTCAATAATTTCATCGGCAAAAGTTATCGGATCTTCAAACGCAACCAACCACTGTCCGTCTATATTGCGCGGGTCTAATATTGTACCTCGCATACCTTTATGCACGCCCTGCTTAGCATATATTTCTTTCTCTACAATTACTTCTACATAATCATACTCTTTCATTTCACTGTTCCCCATAAGGTGTTATCAATTTTATATTTCCGTACGGATAAACCATCCAATCCATCAAAAATTTTACTATTTTGCATAATCTCCTACGATTTTAAATTCTTCTCTTTTTAGCCATATTTTTTTGCCGTCAAAATCTGTTTCCCACTTGCTATCAACACCTATTACGTCTCGTATTATACCTACTGCGCCAATTCGAATACCTTCGTTTGCATAATTGTCGTTTAAAATCTCAACCTCAACTCTAATTTCCTTATTTGTTGGACTGTCATAGATAAGTTTTAAATCTACCTCTTTAATTGCCGTTCCAAATGGGTCATCCTCAAAAAATACTAACCAACAGCCGTCAATGTTGCGCGGGTCTAATATTGTACCTTGCATACCTTTATGCACGCCCTGCTTGGCATATTTCTCTTTCTCTACTATTACTTCAACAATATCGTATTCTTTCATTGATAAGTCCAATATAGATTTCATTCTAAAATTAGTTTTAGATCTTCTTCTTTTACGGCTACACCGTCACCATCTTCGCCTGTATTTGGGTCTGGGAAAAACACCAACCAACAACCGTCTATATTACGTGGATCCAAGATTATCCCTCGCATACCCTTATGTGCGCCTTCTTTGGCATATTTCTCTTTTTCTACTTTTAATTCTACTATACTATATTCTTTCACTTTACTTTCCCTCCATAAGGTGTTGTTAATTGAATATTACCATTAGGATAAACCATACAACCCGTCAAAAATTTTACTATTTCCTTTTTATCTTTGCGTTCCAATTCCGTCACTATTGATATACGCTGACCATAGCCGTCTAACTTATCCAATATAAAATTCCCACTTTCATAACCTTCTTTTGCTTGTTTAGTAATTTCGTAAATAAGATATTGTATGTTCATTGTATCATATCCCCAACTCTCAAACAATGCTTTTTTACCTAAATTCCTTTCAATGTTTGGATGCAACGGATATCTAGGCATATTGTTTTTAGGGAAACAGCATCCATTGATATTTCTGCAAATGGCGCAATGCCGACTTAAGGCTGACTCTTGGATATTTATTTGTTTTTCTTGACTTGTATACGCCGGCAATAATCCTTCGTGCACAAATTGTATCCAACTGTCATTGTCAAATATGCGTAAGACGTTATCTCTTACGTTCTCTAATTCTCTCATATAAATTTTCCCCCTCTCATAAAAAAAGTTCCGCCCAAGCGAAACTTTTCTTTATACTTTTATTCTACGCCACCGTGTCAATACCCGCATAAAAGTTTTATGACACTGTTTTTATGCTCTGATTATTATATGTCATCTCGACCGTAGTGGAGAAATCTAATCATTTTCATTGCCTGTATATAATCTTTGTGACACCGTTTTTAGGCTGATTTTATCTTACTATTTAGCGTCTTCATTTGCTCGACCATTTGTTTGCTTGATACGTTGGCTTTGGCAAGTAAAGCATTGCTTAACTGTTGTTGAGATATAGATGTATTTAATTCTTTAGATATTTCAACTAAATTTTTATTTACTTTACTATTCAAACTTTTCAGCCCATTCAATGCATCTATCGTTTGGATTCGTTGTGCGTTGATTTGCGCCGAAAGAGATTCAAACCCTTGTATCATAGCACTGCCAAGTTCGCTGATACCTGTTTTTATACTGCTTGATATTTCATTACTTGCTTGTTGTATACAATTCATAAGGTTATTGTTTCTGCGCTCTAAATCAACTAATTGCAACGCTTCTTTGATACTATCTGCTCTTCCTGTTTCGTAATAATAAATCACTAGGTCAAGATTTTCCCAGTCCCTAATATCTAAGATTGACGAATACGTTGTTTTCAAAGCATTAGAGATGGTTTGGCTTTCAGTAGACACTAACAAGGTCAATTGATTATTGCTATCAATTTTTCTTTCATATTGACATTGTTTTTCTTTTTTATTTCTTTCATAATCTTCACACTGTATTTTAAACTCTTCCTTTTGTTGAGCAATCTTCACTTCTCCAATTTGTTTCATCAGTTCTTTTGCATTTTTAAAATAATTTTGCAATTGAACTATTGCAGTTGGACTGAATGCTTTATACTCTTTAATAAGTTTATTATCGAGTTTAGTAAATTTATATTCCGAATCTTCCAGCATACCTATTAACGATTTTACTGTATTATCATACATATATGTGCTGTCATTGGGATGATTTTTTCCCCATTGTTTAATATATTCATAGTTTTTATCTTTTTTTATTGCTTTTAAAAGATTCCGTATTCTAAGACGGCTTGGTTTAAAAAGAATAAATGGGAATGCAATAATATCAAAAATTATAATAGGAATAGAAATTGGAACAATCAATATATATCCTAGTATCATTAATATAAGCCAAAGCGAGCCTGAAAAGTCTGACGTATTATCAAGAATAACATCTTGAAAAAAATCAATTATACTAGGCACGCACTTCCTAACAAAATAAAAAAATAATTTGTTTTCGTCTTTCAACTCTTTACATAAGTGTAAAAGTATTTGAGTACTGCTGTCGATTAATACGCTCTCATTATGATTCATATCTGCGACTCTTTTATCGACGTCGTATATCGTCTCCCCCTTATAATTAGGTTTTTTCAGTTGAGAAACCTCAATCTGCATTTTATGTACAATGTTATTATCTTTTATTAAATCATCATACTTTTCAGAGATAACAGAAAGCCCTGCTCGCAAAGCATACATCTTTTCGAGTTCTTCTTTTTTCTTTTCATTCATAAATTAGTCTCCTATGAAATCGAAAATATTATTCGTAATAAATGGTTATGACTACATCTTTAATATCAGACATACCAAATAATGATCTAAACATATTTATTATTGTCGTAGTGGCAGTTTCTGTAAAAACTCCCCCTTCTCTCCCTTTCACATCAACAATTGTATAACCTTTGGCAACAAGTTCTGCAACTGCTAATTCTGCCTTTTCATAAACTGATTTACCAAAAAACGGTTTTTCTCTTCCTACAATCTTCTTTTTCATACGTCTTTTCTCCTAATTATTTTTATAAAAGTGTTTTTGCTTCAACTAAAAGTTGTTCACATTCGTTATCTAAATTTTCGAATTTCTTTTGTAATAAATTATAAGTTTTTCTGTATTCAGCAATTTCCCTCTTAATACGCTTATTTTTCAGACTAAATGCTATGATATAAAAAATGAAGCCTACCCCTCCAAAAATAAATGACATTATTGCCGTTATAATATTAAATTGTAATTTTGTCGGTTCTTCTCCCATTTGATCTTGTTGTCTTGCGATTGCTTTCATTTCTTCCTCTTTTTCCATATACAAATCAAATTTCCACCGTAATTCGGAATAATTTTTCATATCCTTATCTCTGCTAAACACCAATCTAACAATTGTTTCTCCAGCATTATTGACAGTTAGTTGAGACGATTCCACTTGCCAGCCGAATCCTTCATACTCCTCTATCGTATACGCTTCATTGCTTGGATACACCCCTCTAGTAGTTGTTTCTTTTGCCATAATAATTCTCCTATTGTATTTGGTTCTGACTAAAGTCTATTATAAGTATACTTTTGTATTTTAATAATGTCAACTAATTTTTATATAATAGTATTGTATAAGTAGACAAGAGGTTAAAATATGTTAGGAGAAAATATACAAAAATTAAGAAAATCATTTTCAATAAGCCAAGTCGAATTTGCAAAGGCTTTGGGAGTGAGTAAGCAATGCGTATCTAATTGGGAAAACGCATATATTCAACCCTCTCTTGATATGCTTATAAAAATCGCCGACTATTTTAAAGTTTCCACTGATTTTTTGCTTGGTCGTTGCAAAGATAATCCAATCTCTACTGACGGTCTAAATGATAAAGAAATTGCGCATATTAAATTGCTAATTCAAGATCTTTTGACAAAAAAATAATTCGTTTGTCAACTCAACTAATATATGTCATCTCGAGCGCAGTCGAGAAATTATAAATAGCGTACCTTTCGATACGCTATTATTTGTAATATTTGCTATACGCTATTTTTACTCTCCGTCTGTCGGATTTCCTTGATTTGCGGTATCAACGCTTTCGTTGTTTACTTCTGCGTTTTCGCTTGCAGAACTGCCGTCCGTAGTTGCATTTTCTTCAGGTTGCTCTTCGTCCTCTTGGTGAGGTACTATAGTGAATGCAACGACTTTTGAGTTACCGTCTTTCATTCTCATTACTTTGACGCCTTGAGTATTTCTGCCTATCTTGGAGATTTCGTCGGCTTTAATTCTTATGATAATACCGTTGTCGGAGATAATCATTACGTCGTCTTCGAGCGGATGAACGAGTTTGAGATTTACTACGTTTCCTGTCTTATCGTTGAGTACGCCGACTTTGATACCGCTACCCGCTCTGCCTTGCAGTCTATATTCGCTGATATCGGTACGCTTGCCGTAGCCGTTTTCCGTGATGGTAAGCACTTCGCAGTCATCTTTGACCTTAGTCATATCTACGACGACTTCGCCCTTGTCGAGTTTGATAGACTTGACGCCCATACTCGTTCTGCCGGTCGGTCTGATATCCTCTTCGCTGAATCTGATACACTTACCGCCGCTTGACGCCATAATAATCTCGTCATTACCGCTTGTGAGTTGTACGCCGATAAGTTCGTCGTCCTCGCTGGCAAAAGTAATAGCCTTCTTACCGTTGCTGTTGATACGCACGTATTCGTCCAAAGTCGTCTTCTTGATAAGACCTTGCTTTGTCGCAAGCATCAAGAAGCCTTGGCTATCTTTTGGCACAGGCACGTAAGCGTTGATGACCTCTCCCGGCTCGAGATTGAGCAGGTTGACGATTGCTCTGCCCTTTGAAGTTCTGCTTGCCTCTGGGACTTGATAGCCCTTTGTGCGGTATACCTTGCCCTTATTGGAGAAGAAAAGTATATTGTCGTGGGTGGACGTAGTAATTACGTTTTCCACAAAGTCCTCTTCTTTAGTCTTATGCGCAGATATTCCTACGCCGCCGCGGCGTTGAGCCTTGTATTCGTCGACAGGCATACGCTTGATATAACCGTTGTGAGTAATGGAGAGAATTACGTCCTCCACCTCTATCAAATCTTCGATATCTATATCTGAATAGTCGTAAGTGATTTCGCTACGACGCTTGTCGTTGTACTTGTCCTTGATTTCCAAAAGTTCTGTCTTAATGATTTCAATTACTCTCTCGGGTTTTGCGAGTATATCTCTCAAGTCTGCAATCGTCTTTTCGAGTTCTGCAAGTTCTTCCTGTATCTTCTCTACTTCCAAAGCGGTAAGTCTTTGCAATCTCATTTCGAGAATCGCAATAGCCTGCTTGTCCGAAAGTTCGAAGTTATTCATAAGATTTTCGATAGCCGACTGTCTGTCTTTCGACTTCTTGATAGTCTCGATGACTTCGTCTATATTCGTCAGTGCCTTGACGAGACCAAGCAAAATGTGTTCTCTTTCCAAAGCCTTGTCGAGATCGAATTGAGTTCTTCTGACAATGACGGACTTTTGGTGCTTGATATATTCTTCGAGAATCTGCTTAAGATTGAGCACTCTGGGCGTACCGTCCACAAGCGCAAGCATAATCATAGAGAAAGAAGTCTGCAATTGCGTATGCTTATAGAGCATATTGAGCACGACTTGCGGATTGGCGTCTTTTTTGACGTCTACGACTATTCTCATACCTTCCTTATCGGAAAGTTCGTGAATGTCGGAAATACCCTCGATTCTCTTTTGCTTGACAAGGTCAGCCATATTCTCAATGAGTTTTGCCTTATTTACCTGATAAGGTATCTCTGATATGACGATCTTTGACTTTCCGCTGCGGTCGTTTTCCTCTATCTCTGCCCTTGCGCGAATAATACAGTTGCCTCTACCGGTGCGATATGCTTTCTTAATGCTTCCGCCGCCCATAATATACGCGCCGGTCGGGAAGTCGGGAGCGGGTATGTAATCCATAAGCGCATCGATATCCAAATCGGGATTATCAAGCAAAGCGACGGTACCGTCGATTACTTCTCCGAGGTTGTGCGGAGGGATCGACGTAGCCATACCCACGGCAATACCGTCAGAACCGTTGACGAGCAAGTTGGGGTATCTCGACGGCAATACGACAGGCTGTTCTCTCGTATCGTCGAAGTTGGGATAAAAGTCGACCGTCTTTTTGTCGATACCTCTTATCATTTCGTCCGCTATCTTGCTGAGCCTAGCCTCTGTATAACGGTAAGCCGCCGCAGGGTCGCCGTCGACAGAACCGAAGTTACCGTGACCGTCGACAAGAGTACATCTGATAGAAAAGTCTTGCGCAAGTCTTACCAATGCGTCATATACCGAACTATCGCCGTGCGGGTGGTACTTACCGAGCACGTCACCGACGATAAGCGCGCACTTACGGAAAGGCTTGTCTGACGTAAGTCCCAATTCGTTCATTGCATATAGTATTCTTCTATGTACCGGCTTAAGACCGTCTCTTACGTCCGGGATTGCTCTTGACACGTTGACCGCCATTGCGTAGGCAATAAAGGAGGTCTTCATCTCATTGACAGCGTCGACTTCAACGACGTTGGTCTTGTCGAGCATTTCAAAAATATTATCTTTCTTTTCTTCCATTTCTGCCTCCTTATACGTCCAAATCTTTTACGAGATTTGCGTTTTCTTCAATGAAGGTACGGCGCTTTTCCGGCTCGTCGCCCATAAGTACGGTAAATATTTCGTCGGCTTCTTCTGCGTCCTTGAGATTTACCCTAAGCAACGTACGCGTCTCGGGATTCATAGTCGTATCCCAAAGTTGCTCTGCGTCCATTTCGCCAAGACCTTTGTATCTTTGAATTTCGCCCTTTCTGCCTATGCTGACAAGGAACTCCTCCAAAGACGGATCGTCATAAAAATAATTTTCTTTCTTACTGCCCTTTTGCGTTACCTTATAGAGCGGCGGTTGCGCAATATACACGTGACCTTGTTCCACGATAGGCTTCATAAAACGATAGAAGAAGGTCAACAGCAAGATTCTGATATGGCTGCCGTCTACGTCGGCATCGGTCATACAGATAATTCTGTCGTACTTGAGTTTGCTCACGTCGCAGTCGTCGTTGATACCGCAACCAAACGTCGTAATCATATTCTTTATTTCTTCGCTCTCAAGCACTCTGTTGAGTCTTGCCTTCTCCACGTTGAGAATCTTACCTCTGAGCGGCAATATGGCTTGGAACCGTCTGTCTCTGCCTTGCTTTGCCGTACCGCCTGCGCTGTCTCCCTCTACGAGATAAATCTCGCACTTTTTGGGGTCTTTATCCGAGCAGTCTGCAAGTTTACCGGGGAGCGTAGTAGACTCAAGCACGCTCTTACGTCTTGTGAGATCTCTTGCGCTTCTCGCCGCGTCTCTTGCCTTTTTAGCGTTGACGGCTTTGAGTATTAACTCCTTTGCCTCTTTGGGGTTTTCTTCGAGGTATTCGCCAAATTTCTCCGTCAAAACCTTAGATACGACGCCTCTCATAAAACTGTTGCCGAGTTTGGTCTTGGTCTGTCCTTCAAATTGCGGGTCGATAAGTTTTACGCTTACGATAGCCACCAAGCCTTCTCTACAGTCTTCGCCCGACAACTTCTCGTCGTTTTTGAGCATCTTAAAATTATTTGCGTAATCGTTGAATAATTTTGTAAGCACCGCCTTAAATCCGTCTAGGTGAGTTCCGCCCTCGTGCGTATTTATATTGTTGGCGTAAGAGAAAATATTTTCGCTGTAACTGTCGTTATACTGCATTGCGATTTCCACTTGATACTCGTCAGTCTCTGCGTGGATATAGAATGGCTTTTCAAGCACGCCGTTGCCGCCGTTGAGTACGTCGACGTATTCGACTATACCGCCCTCGTAATAAAATTCTTCTTGCTGTTCTTTCAAAGGTCTGCTGTCCTTGAGTTCTATTCTCAAGCCCTTGTTGAGATAAGCAAGTTCCTGTATGCGGTGCTTTAACGTAGCGTAATTAAAGTCCGTCGTCTCAAAAATATCTCCGTCTGGGAAGAACGTGATAGTAGTACCTCTGTTGTTGGTATTGCCCACCACTGCGAGAGGTCTTTGAGCAACGCCTCTGTTGAAAGTCATCTTGTGAAGTTTGCCGTTTTGCGCAACTTCGACGTCAAGCCATTCGGAAAGCGCATTTACGCAAGATACGCCCACGCCGTGCAGACCGCCTGAGAACTTATATCCGCCGCCGCCAAACTTACCGCCTGCGTGCAATTTCGTAAGCACGACTTCGACAGCCGACTTGCCTTCCTTGGGAATTATACCAGTAGGAATACCTCTTCCGTTGTCTATAACTCTGACTGCGCCGTCTTGCATAATCTCAATTATGACTTTGTCGCAAAAGCCTGCCATAGCCTCGTCGATCGCGTTGTCCACAACCTCATATACGAGATGGTGCAAGCCTCTTTCGTCGGTTGAGCCTATATACATTCCGGGACGTTTTCTGACAGGCTCGAGACCTTCGAGGACCTGAATATTATCCTGGGTATACGCTTGATTTTTTTCGTTACTCATTTTTACCTCCGTTATATTTGTGAGCCTATTCGCAAGTTCTCACAACCAACCTTGCTACCGATTTATGCGCTAAGTTCGTCTAACCAACACGCTCGTAACTCTGCTACGAGCGTAACGCTTATCCTCCTTATCGCAAAAATCGCTTACGCAATTTTGCTTGCGTCACTTGTTCACAGTCTCATCTTGCTTATGTAGCGCGCATACACGCACACGTGCGTGCGTACACGCATACGCAAAATTATAATATTATAATAAAATTATTATATCATATTAAATATACTTATTCAAGTGATTTAATGAAATTTAAGGCGTTTTAAATCAATTTATAAATAATAAAAAATATTTAATGTCATTGACGCTCACGCGAGACGCACCTGCTCGCGCGCTATGCCGTCGCTCCGCTCCTTACGACTCCACTACGTTCCGCTCAATATGACTTGTTTAACGCAAAAGTATCACTTTAAATGCGTCATTCTGAGCGGAGTGAAACGAAGTCGAAGAATCTAATGTAATGTCATCTCGAGCGAAGTCGAGATATCTAATCAATATTATTATCTATCGCTCTTCAAAATTGCATAATACGCGCAATCACATATACCTTGATTATTTATATCGGCTTTTCTCATAGTACCTTCGTATTTCATTCCGCATTTTTGCATAACTCTTCCCGAATTTACGTTGCGCGGGTCGTGGCGGGATTCTATTCTTTCAAATCCCACTTTGTCAAACAAAAAGTCTATTACTGCGCTTAAAGTCTCCGAAGTGATACCTTTATGCCACCACTTTTTGCCTATGCAATAACCTATATGAGCGGCTTTTATATTTTCCTTTAAATCCACTACGCCGATAGTACCTATAGGCTCGTCTATTTCTTTCAACACTATTGCCCAATCGTAAAAATTATTATTGACGTAGTTTTTCTTGAGATACTCTATTCTCTCTGTTGCTTGGCTCATATCCGTGTAAGTCTGCCACATAAGATATTTAGTAACTTCGTAGTCCGACGCCCAATTTTCATAAATATAATGAGCCTCTTCGTCTTTGAATCTTCTCAATATCAATCTTTCTGTCTCTATCGTTTGAGTGCCTATATGTTGCATATACTTATTTCCTTTTTATTTTTATACTGTCATTTCGACCAAAGCGTAGCGGCGTGGAGAAATCTCTATCCGCTTAATCTTCAAGTCTCGTACGAGCGTGGAGAGTGCTGTTATTTTTGTCCGTGCACTAGCAACCGAGCGGTGAGCGTACTTGCCGTACGTGACCTGCGTCATCCTAGTCGTTAGGGCAAAAAGAGCGGCGCTATACGCGCTCGGTTACTTAACTATATCTATTCTATTATACCCAATATCCATATCGAAGTCCGTACAAGTTATAAGAGTTTGAAGTCCGCTTGAGAGTTCCATAAGTTTTCTTCTACGGCTTGGATCGAGTTCAGAAAGTACGTCGTCAAGAAGTAACACAGGTTTTTCTCCCACTTCGCTTTCAAAAAGATATATTTCAGCCAATTTAAGAGACAGCGCAACACTTCTCTGCTGTCCTTGCGAGCCAAACTTTCTCACGTCAATTCCGTTTATTTTAATGCCTATATCGTCTCTGTGAGCGCCGAAAGAAGTATACAAAAGATTGAGATCTTTTTCAAAGTCTCCTCTCAATCTCTCAAAAAAGGCTTCTTTCATTTTATCGTATTTTCCATACTCCACACGGCTTTCGTATTCCAGCGCTAAATCTTCAAGATCACTCGTCAATTCGCTGTGCATCTTCTTGGCAAAAACTTGTATCTTTTCTACAAACTCATATCTTTTTTGGACTATATACGCGCCGTGTTCTGCAAGTTGAATATCCCAGCCGTACAGCATTTCGGGAAGAGCCTTTACGTCTCTGTGTTCCTTAAGAAGTTTGTTACGTTGAGCAAGTATATGATTGTATTTAGAAAGAGAATAAAAGTATTTTTTATTTTGTTGAGATAAACTTATATCTGCAAATCTTCTTCTTTCCTGAGGACTTTCTTTGATAAGTTTCATTTCGTCGGGCGAGAAAAAAACTATATTGAGTATACCTATTATCTCTCCCAATTTGACAAGAGGTATGCCGTCGACGGCAATTCTCTTTTTATCTTGATTATCTATAGAAAATTCTATAGTATGCGTCGTCTTATTTTTTCTCAAAATTACTTTTATATAAGCAATATCGTTGCCCCACTTTATCATTTCCTTATATTTATTAGTACGCGGAGATTTTCCTATACCCGAGCAATATATACTCTCCAAAAGATTAGTCTTTCCGCTGGCGTTTTGTCCAACAATAATATTAAGACCTTCTTTAAAAGACACTTGTTTTTGCTCGTAACTGCGAAAATTCTTAAGTTGAACGCTCTCTATATACATATTATTATTTTACAATAATTTATATTTTTTAACAACTAAATATCTAATCATTATTTGATATGTAATTTTATAATTTAATAAATATCACCTCTATATGTTCTTCTGAATACATTTGTCACCTCGAGCGCAGTCGAGAGGTCTCTATCCGTATAATGTCATTTCGAGCGTAGTCGAGAAATCTAATCCGCTTAATAAGTACCGACAAAATGGAACGTAGTGACATTTTCGTTTAGTCGGTAGGACAACTCAACCGATTACTCGGCTTCCCTTTGAGGGGAATCTCCGCCGTAGGCGGTAATAGGTGTCTTTAAAAATAATTATATATACAAAAAATAATGTCTTCTTTTATTGAAAATTTTTTCTTTTTATATTATAATGGACGTATGGAAGATTGCAAGAAGATTTGGAACGAATTATCTATAGGAATATCAAATAATATATCTACTATAAGTTACGATATGTGGTTTACTTCGCTAGAACCTCTTACCGTCGCTTATAACAAACTTATTATCGTTGCCAAACTCAAATCTACCAAACAGGCTATCAACAACAATTATCGCGACCTTATTCTCAGCGAGATAAAAAAACTCAATTATTCTTACATCACTGACTTTGTAATAATTACTCCCGACGAAATATCGGTGTATGAAAATCAAATTCAAGAAGACAAAGAAGAATTGATAAAAGACAATATCGACAGCAAGAGTTTTTTCAACTCCGACTTCACTTTCGATAAATTCGTCGTAGGTCAAAGCAACCAGATAGTATACGCCGCGGCAAAGGCTATTGCCAACCAACCCGGCACGTTGCATAATCCTCTATTTATTTACGGAGGCGTAGGTCTAGGAAAGACTCATATTATGCACGCTATCGGCAATGAGATATTAAAAAACAATAAAAAAGCAAAGATAATATATTGCACTACCGAACAATTCGTCAACGACTTTATTGACAGCATCAAAAATAATAAAGACAACGAACAAAACCGTCGTTTTAGAGAAAAATATCGCAACGTAGATATTCTTATGCTTGACGATATTCAATTTCTTGCAGGAAAGACAGGTACGCAGGAAGCGCTATTCCACACTTTCAACGACTTATATCAATTCAAAAAGCAAATTATACTCTCCTCCGACCGTCATCCAAAAGAATTGACTTTCCTCGAAGAGAGATTGCAATCGAGATTTGCAAGCGGTCTTACGGTAGATATATCCACTCCCGACTTAGAGACGAGAATAGCAATACTTCAAAAGAAGGCTTTTTATAAGAATGTAAATCTTCCGATAGAAGTCGTATACTTCATTGCCGAAAAGATAGACAGCAATATAAGAGAACTTGAAGGCGCTCTTCAAAAAGTAATTTTTTACTGTCAGTTGCTTGGCAAAGAGCCGGATAATATCGATATAATCAAAGAGGCTCTCAAAGACGATATTGACGTCACTACACATATTCTGTCAATGGATACGATAGTAGACGCTACTTGCTCTTATTTCAACGTCAAAAAGCAAGACATAATAGGCAAGAAAAAACTCAAACAAATAGTAATGGCAAGACAGATAGCAATCTATCTCATATACGATATGATGGGAGTTCCCCTTGCCACGATTGGAAGTTATTTCGGCGGAAAAGACCACACCACTATCATATACGCTCGCGATAAGATAGAAGAACTTATCAAAAGTGACAATTTGGTAAACAGCCAAATAAAAGACATTCGCAATATGATACAAAAAAGATAGTTTTAAGCATCTAATAACCGCTTAAAATAAAAAATAAATAACCATTTGACATAATAGATATATAAAAATATCTTTTTGTGGATAATGTGGAAATCCTTAATATTTTATCAACATACTTATATACATAAAATACTTCAATTTTATTGAAAATATGTCGATAAAAACACTTATCAACATTTCCCTATCCCTTATTGATATTATGATTATCTAACAAATATAAAAAAATATATAATTTACAGAGGTGTATAAATGAAGTTTATTTGTAACGGAACAGATTTGTCAGACGCTTTGTCAAAAGTAATGAAGGCTCTTCCTTCAAAAAAGAGTATGCCTATTCTTGAAGGTATCAAGTTTAGCGCATTCGGTGATACTTTGACGATAATGGCAACGGATATAGAGTTTGTAATAGTAATGAAGATAAAAGCAGATATAATTATGGAAGGCGAAGTGCTCGTACCCGGCAGAACTATCTGCGAATATATAAGAAAGATAAGCAAGGAAAATATCATAGAGTTTGATTCTCAAATAGAGGCGGACAAGTTGTATATTTCTCACTGCGACAGTTTTATATACCTCGCAACTATGAATATAAGCGAATACCCTGCTATTGAAGATCAAGAATATACCACTGCAATATCAATAAAACAAAAAGATTTTAAGGACCTTGTAAATAAGACTATATTTGCTACCTCTACCGAAGATATAAGACAACAACTCAAAGGCTGTCTTTTGGATATAAAAGGCAAGAGAATAAGAAGCGTTGGCTTAGATGGATATAGACTTGCTATTTGCAATAAAGAACTTCAAGAAGAGCGTCAAGAAAGCAATATAATAGTGCCTGCAAAGAGTCTCAGCGAAATTGCAAAACTTCTTGAGAATGACGATGAATTAGTCAATATTCAATTCAACGAAAAGAAAATGATGGTTGAATTTGAAAACAGCAAGATAATAACTTCTCTAATCGGCGGAACATTTATTAAATATGAATCTACAATTCCAAAGAATTTTGAGACTGAAGTAACTGTAGACAGAGCAAGTCTTGAATACAGTATGGATAAAGTAGACGTAATTGCAAAGCAAGATAAGAGCAATTATATAAAGATAGATATAAAAGAAGGAAAGATGTCTATCTATTGCAACACCAGTACCAGTAACATAAAGGAAGTTATAAATACTTTCACTAAGGGAAAAGACGTAACTATTAGTTTGAGCGCAAAATATCTCACAGATTGTATCAAAAACAGTAGTGACGAATATCTCTCTATCAAGATTTCCAACAGTAGCAATCCTGTGGTAATTACTCCGATAGAAAGTGACGAGTATTTGTATCTTATCTTACCTATCAGAACGAGATAAAAATAGTTATATTTATTAGATAAGTTATATTAAAAATGTGTGTAAAAATAATTACACACATTTTTTTATCTTAACTCAACATTATTGTAGCCTTACCCTACTTTTCTGTCATTTCGACCGTAGTGGAGAAATCTCATACGGATAAGACCTCTCTACAACTCTAAGTGACATAAAAAAAGAGACTTTAAAAGCCTCTTTCTATCTAATTACTTAATTTTCTCTAATATTTCAAATATTCTGTCAAGATCTGCAGTAGAATAATAATCAATATATATTCTACCCTTGTTATTATTACCTACTGCGTTGACTTTGGTGCCGAACTTTCTCTGCATTATATTTGCCAAATCTTTTAATTCGACGGTCAATTCGGGTATTGCTTTTTTCTTACGTTCTTCGTCGTTAGGATCAGTCTTAAGGTAATTTCTTACCATAAGTTCCAATTGTCTTACGCTCAATTGCTTATCGCAACAAGCCAAAGCGTAGGTATGCTGTACGACGTAATCTTTAATTGAAGTGAGACATCTTGCGTGACCTGCGGAAATTCTACCGTTGGTTACCATATCAATTACGACAGGATTGAGTGTAAGAAGTCTTAATGAATTGGTAATTACAGGACGAGACTTACCGAGTTTGTCAGCAAGTTGTTCTTGCGTAAAATCAAATTCGTCTATCAAAGCCTTATATGCTTGAGCCTCTTCTATTGGATTTAGGTCTTGACGCTGGAGATTTTCTATGAGAGAAATTTCTTTTATTTCTTTGCTAGTATAGTATTTTTTTATTACCGGAATGGTATTTATGCCTGCAAGTTTACTTGCTCTGTATCTTCTCTCACCTGCTACAATCTGGTATTTACCGCTACCGATTGGACAAACTATGATAGGTTGAATTATTCCGTAGTTTTTAATAGAAATAGCAAGTTCTTCAAGCAAATTTTCGTCAAACTTTTTTCTCGGCTGATTAGGATTGGGAACGATGCTGTCCAAAGGCAGGATTTCTACGCCTTCGTTGAGATTACCGTTTTTGTCATAAGTAGTTAAATTACTGTCGTTACCCAAATTTCTATCCATATTATTGTCCTTTTTCATAGTTTCTCCTAAGCCTTTTTAAGTTTGACTTTTTTGCGAAGATTTTTAATCATCCGCTATTGTTTCAGCCAATAATAAAAAATATGTATTTTTTATTATTTATTCTATTATAACAAAGAAAATTTAGATATGCAACTTAAATTTTTATCCTAAAATAGGTTGAAGCCTAGGTTTGTTGCCAATTCTGGGATATTTTTTTGGACAATCACCTATTTTTTGAATAATCAAAACGTATCTTTTTTCTTCATCAGTCAAGTCGTATTGTTTTACGTCTTGTAATTTACCTTTCAAAATATCAAGTATTTTTGAACATTGTTTCAATTCTTCTTGATAATTTATGCCTTTATAAGCCAACAAAATACCGCCTTTTTTAATCAATGGCAAAGTATATTCCACAAGCGTAGGCATACTTGCCACTGCTCTTGCTACGCAAGCGTCATAACTTTGAAAATTGTTTTTTGCAAAGTCCTCTACTCTAGAATGTATTGCAGTTACGTTTTGCAAATCGAGTATTTCTATGATATAATTTATAAAAGACACTTTTTTGTTTACGCTGTCAACAAGCGTAAATTTTTTGTCGGGATTGAGTATTGCCAGCGGTATGCTCGGAAAGCCTGCTCCGCAGCCTATGTCGCAAATATTTTCGCTATTGCCTAGTAAATCGTTTGGCAAAATGCTGTCGATAAAATGTTTTGTCTGCACCTCTTCCGGCTTTGTGATAGCAGTCAAGTTGAATTTTGAGTTCCACTCTATCAAAATATCGTAATAAAGTGAAAATTTAGTCAGGTAAAGTAAAACTTTATCGTGATAAAGTGATTTTTCATCATTTTCGCAGATATTTTTATTACTTTTATTTATTAAATAATCTTTGAGTATATCCAATTGCATTTTCACTTACCTGCCTTTGAAAGGTATACTAAAAGCACTGTTATGTCTGCCGGTGATACTCCGCTTATTCTGGAAGCCTGTCCCAAATTAAGAGGTTTGATTTTGTCAAGTTTTTGTCTTGCCTCAATTCTCAAGCCTTTGATTTGAGAATAATCAATGTCTTGCGGAAGAGTTTTGTTCTCAAGTTTGTTTATATCAGCAATTATAGATTGCTGTTTATTGAGATAACCTTCGTATTTAACAGACGTAGCCACTTCTTCAAAACATCTCTTGTCAAGGTCTTTTAGTTCCTCAAAATTTTGCATAAGCATATCATAAGATATTGACGCTCTCTTAAGCATATCTTTGTAAGAAAGAGCGTTGTTTGGCACAGGTTCGCCTATAGTCTCAAAGAAATCTTTATATTCTTTTGGCGGCAAAGTTTTATCAAGAATGTGCGATATATCCTCTATTGTCTGCATCTTTTGAGTGTACTCTTGCCATCTTTCGTCGTCTACTAAGCCCACTTCTCTGCCTATCGGAGTAAGGCGTCTGTCTGCGTTTTCTTGACGCAACAACAGTCTGTGTTCGGCTCTTGCTGTCATCATTCTATACGGCTCGTTGGTGCCTTTTGTCACAAGATCGTCTATAAGTACGCCTATATACGACGAATCTCTTGTCAACACGAGCGGCTGTTTTTCTTTGAGATACAACGACGCGTTTATACCGGCAATAAGACCTTGAGCCGCCGCTTCTTCATATCCGCTGCTGCCATTGAGTTGTCCTGCAAGGAACAAACCTTTGATATGCTTTACCATAAGATAAGGCGTGAGACAAAGCGAATCTATACAATCGTATTCTATAGCGTAAGCAAAGCGCATTATCTTGACTTTTTCCAATCCGATTACCGATTTATACATCTCAAGTTGTACGTCGAAAGGCATTGAAGAACTCATACCCTGCACGTACATTTCATTTGTCAAAGAACTCTCCGGTTCAATAAAGATTTGATGGCGCTCTTTGTCGGCAAATCTCATTACCTTGTCTTCAATAGATGGACAGTATCTCGGTCCTATGCTGTGAATAGAGCCGTTATAAAGCGGAGACCTATCTATATTCGCCATAATAATATCTTTTGTTTTTTGCGTAGTATAAGTGAGATAGCATACCTCTTTATTGGGTATATATCCATTTGTCATAAATGAAAACGGATATATATTATCATCACCGTTTTGTACTTGCATAACGTCAAAATTTATAGTATTTTTATCTACTCTTGCAGGCGTACCTGTCTTAAATCTGCGCGTAGGTATATCAAGACTTATAAGGCTGTCAGTGAGTTTTGTCGCTCTGGAAAAACCGTTTGGACCGGTTTTAGTTACGTTGTCACCTATTATAATATGCGCGTTGAGATATACGCCTGTGGCAACTACTATACTGTCGGCATAAAAAGTTTGTCCCAAAGTCGTGGTAATGCCGTATACCGCTCCGTTTTTTGTGAGTATTTCAGCAACCTCGCCTTGCAGTATATCAAGGTTAGGCGTAGTCTCCATTATATTCTTCATATAGTGGTGATAAAGCGTTTTGTCGGCTTGTCCTCTGAGAGATTGAACTGCCGCGCCCTTACCCATATTAAGCATACGAATCTGAAGCAAATTATTGTCGGCTGAAAGTCCCATTTGACCGCCTAGAGCGTCTATTTCTCTGACGAGATGTCCCTTTGCCGTACCGCCGATAGCAGGATTGCACGCCATAAATGCTATTGCGTCAAGAGAGAGAGTAATTGCCAAAGTCTTATGCCCAAGACGCGCCAAAGCAAGACACGCTTCTACTCCCGCGTGTCCGCAACCTATGACTATTGCGTCGTAATTCCTTTGGTAACTGTCCAGCATATTGCAGTCCTATGTCATTTTGACCAAATTGAGATTTCTCAACTGCGCTCGAAATGACGTATTTTATTTAATTTTAAATTTTAATTATTATATCATAATAATTATTGCGTTTGCAAATAATAAGCCATTATGATATAATTTAATTATGAAAACTATAGCCACTATATCCACTCCGGTAGGGCGCGGAGCAATAGCAATAGTAAGAATGAGCGGAGACAAGGCTTTGGAGATAGCCTCGTCGATTTTTACTTGCAAAAAACTTGCAAGTTTTAAAGACGCTATTCCTAATTATATGTATTACGGCAGTATAGATGTAGGCGCTTTTAAGGACAATATATTGGCGGTTTATTTCAAAGCGCCGCACTCATATACCGGCGAAGACATAGTGGAATTTCAATGTCACGGCGGCGTAAGACTTATTGACGAAGTGCTAAAGGCTTGTATTAAAAACGGATGCGAGATTGCCGATAAGGGTGAGTTTACTAAGCGCGCTTTTCTCAACGGCAAGATTGCTTTGAGCGATGCAGAAGGCATAATAGATATGATAAACAGCGAAAGCGTGGCGTCATTAAATGCAAGTTACAGATTATCCACTGGTGATATAGCCGAGCAAATCAACAAATTGCAAACTACTCTTCTCGATTGCGTATCGGAGTTGGAAGCAAGTCTCGATTATCCTGAAGAAATGGAAGAAGAGGCAAAGTCCAACGCCGATAAGACGACGGACTATCTTATTGACGAATTGGAAAAACTTAATTCCACGGCAAAGGTAGGCGGATATATCCGTCAAGGTATCAACGTGGCAATCGTGGGTCAAGCAAACGTAGGTAAGTCTTCTCTTCTCAACGCTTTCGTCGGCAAGGATAGAGCCATAGTGACAAATATTGCAGGCACTACGAGAGACAGCCTAGAAGAATACGTCGAAGTCGACGGAGTTATGCTCAAACTCATTGATACCGCAGGTATTAGAGATACGAGTGATATAGTCGAGGCTATGGGCGTCGAGCGAAGTATACAAGCGGCAAAAGGCAGTGATATAGTCTTATTTGTCACAGAGGCGGGACGTCAACTAAATCAATACGAAAATGATTTGATAAATAGTTTTGACGGCAACAACAAAATACTGTTGGTAATAAACAAGTGCGATACTGCAAATGATAATCGCAAAGGCATAAAAATAAGCGCAAAAAACAACGTAGGTATTGAAGAACTTAAAAGAGAAATTGTAAATACTTTCATAGATTCTAGCGTAGATACCAACGGCAATATAATCACCAACGAACGGCACGCGCAAGCCATCAGGCAGGCTATATCAAGTCTTAAAAACGCAAAAGCAAGTTATGCTACTCTGCCCACAGAATGTAGCCTAATAGATTTGAGAGACGCTTATTTTGCGCTTGGCGCAATTACCGGCAATACCGCAAGCGAGGATATTATTGAAACTATATTTAGTAAATTCTGTCTTGGGAAGTAGTAAGTTGAGTACGCTTGGGTGACCGAGCGCGTATAGCGTCGCTCTTTTAGTCCTAACGTCGGGTCTCAAGAAGTCGACGTGTACGGCAAGTACACTTGACGACTTCATCTCGCCCTAGCACGGACAAAAAAGTCCTGTTCGGACAATTTCGCAAAGCGAAATGAACAACACTCTCCACGCTCGAGACATACTGGCTTTGTGTATTATAAGAAAACATAATGTCACCTTGAGCGAAACGAAGTGAAGTCGAAAGGTCTCAACAGTATAGAAAATACAGATAGGGACCTCTCCACTGCGGTCGAGGTGACATAGAATAGACTTGTTTATTTATAAGGTTATTTCGACTGAAGCGTAACGTAATGGAGTAATCTCAATCAATATGAAGATATATCAAGTAAAAGACAAAAAGAAATATATACCCTTATTACTGCTTGCCGACGAGCAAGAGAGTATGATAGAAAAATACGTACAAGACAGCGTAATGTACGTATTGGACGACGGTGGAATTAAAGGCGAAATAACTGTCTTAAAAATATCGGATGACATATTGGAAATAAAAAATTTGGCGGTATATCCCCAATTTCAACGCAAAGGTTACGGCAAAGCGCTTATAGATTTTGTCTGCAATAAGTTTAAAGACACTTATTCTATATTGCAGGTAGGGACTGGAGACAGCCCATTAACAATTCCATTCTATGAAAAATGCGGTTTTGTCAAATCGCATACAGTAAAAAACTTTTTTGTAGATAATTACGACCACCCTATAATCGAAAATGGCGTAATACTTGTCGATATGATATATCTTAAAAAGTCTTTATACATTTAAAAAAGAAAAGCCTACTATTTCAACTATTTTTGATAAAGATGCTGTTAGTCTAATTATTTTGATATGGCTTTGAGCCGTATGTTAAGACAAATAAACATTAAAATTGTATAATAATTATATGATTGAATTTAAAGATAGATTAAACGAAATAATATATGAAAAACAAATGACTCAAACTTCGCTTGCGAAAAAAATATTTCTTACGAATCAACTGTGAGTAGATATTGTAATGGTAGTATAATGCCGCCGATAGACGTATTGATTTCAATTTGCAAAGAATTGGACGTCAGCGCTGATTATTTATTAGGATTGACTGATTAAAATCAATGAATATCTCTTTTTATCATAATACCTTTCATATATGGATTGTTATTTAAAGCCTGATATATAATTTGTTTTTCTTCGTCGGTAAAACTCAAAAGTAATTTGATTTCGCAATCGTTTTTTAATAAATCAATAGTACAAATTATGCAATCTGCATATTTATCTTTTTTTGAGCCGACAAAAATATCTATTCCATTGTTGTCCATAGATTTTGTATTTTCCAAGTAGCCGTAATCTACGTTGTATATAAAGTCATTAAATTTAGGATGAACAGTTCCCTTTGGTCTATCGATTATTATTTTGTGACTGTCAATTAAGCAATCTATTGCAGTCCAAAATTTATTGTCAAAACTATATATATCAGTTGTATTTTTCATTTTTTCCTCAATATTTAATAGAATAAAAAAGAGCGGCATTACCGCTCTTTTTTATTAAAAGAATTTTTTCATATCTCCGCCGTAAGTTTTCATTCTCGTTACGCCGGTCTTGTTGAAGTTGCGAGGTTCTTGCTGTTGTTTTTCGGAAGTTTGATTTTCCGTTCTTGGCTTTGAAGGACGGTTGTTATCCCTTCTGTCTCTTGAACCTCTGTCGTTGCGTCTATCCCCTCTTTCTCTGTCGTAAGCAGGCTTTTTGGGGGAAATTACGACATATCTATTTGGCTCTTCACCGTGGCTTTCTGTAATGACAAATCTGTCGTCGTGCAAAGCCGAGTGAATTATTCTTCTCTCAAATGGATTCATAGGCTCGAGAGATTCTGCTTTGTGAGACTTTGCAACTCTGAAAGCAATCTTTTTGGCAAGTTTGGATAGAGTTGCTGTTCTCTTTTCTCTGTAATTTTCACCATCAATGACCAATCTCTTGTTGTCGGGATTGTTTTTGTTGACTACCAAAAGAGAAAGATACTGAAGAGCGTCAAGCACGTCTCCTCTATATCCGATAAGAGCGCCGGTGTCGTCACCTGTCAAATTGACGTAGAAAGCGTCTTCCTTTTCTTGCACTTCAGCAATGCAATTGATATTCATTTTTTGAATAATACCATTGATAAAATCGTTGACAAGAGTTGCTCCAGTGACTTTCTGCGTAACTCTTACGGTAATCTTTTTGCGGATAAGTCCTGCTTCTTTTACTTTTTCTGCATCAACTTGGCTTTCGTCAAGACCGAGTTCTTCAAGAGCCTGCTTGAGAGCCTCTTCGTAACTGTTTGCAGTAATTTCTATACTTTTCATATATATCTCCTCAGATAGCGCGCTATCTTTTTCTAATAATCAGTATTATTTAGATCCTATAAACTTATCTCTTTGCCTTATTGGACTTGTTTGTGTTTTTAGATGTTAAAGGCTGAATTATTATAGGCTGATTTTGTTTTTTCTTCTCCACGTTCTTTATGATAAGATTGAAAGTAAGAGAAGTAATCATTGTCATAAAGTTGCTGACAAAGTAGTATATCGCAAATGCCGCGCTGTACATAATGGCAAAGATACCAAGTACGATTGGCATAAGATACGTCATAGTCTTGTTCATTATGCGTTGTTGCTTTTGTTGAGCCTCGTCGCCTGTCATTTGCACCGGTTGCATCTTTTGTTGCAAAGTCGTTGACAAAAAACTGGTTGCGATTGAAAGAATTGGAAGTATAAAATAACCATTCCATCTGCTTATATTCCAAAAACTTGTCTTGTTATAATTATTGATTATAGGCGTCATAAGTTGGTCGTAAGATACGCCCGCCATCTCGGGAAGAGTTGCGCCTATACCGCCAAAACCTGTCGAAGTGAAGTTGGAAAAACTGGGGATAACGTTTGCCCAAGTGTCGGACATAAACACGTTTTTGACCCAAAGCCAACTTTCCGGTTTGTAGCCGGTGACAAGAGTTTCGTTGAGTTTTTCAATAAGTCCGGCTTGACGGATATAATCGTAAGAAGGTACAAAGCCTTCAATGAAGTCGTTGCCGTTCATAAATTGAATATTGCACGCCTGCGAAATAGCCTCAGCATTGTCCTTGAAAAACTGCAAGTATACTTCATTGTAAAGATTGCTTACAATAGTCTGATTGTAGTTGACGATATACTCTCTGAAGCCCTGGAATACCAAACCGAATATCACAAGCGTGAAAATCATCGGCAAACAGGAAGTGAAAATATTCATTGAGCCTTTTTGAAGTTCGTATTGCTTTTGTCGGAGAATGTCGGGACGATTAGCGTATTGCTTTTGAAGTTTTTCCAATTGAGGACGAATTGCGTCCATTTTTGCTTTCTGCTTGCGCATAATCAATTTTTGCCAGATATCGAGAGGCAAAATCAATAAACGCAACATAATAGAAAACACCACTACCGTCCAACCGAAGTTGCCGATACCGCTGTTCATCCAATCTAGCAGGCTGATAATCGGTTTCCAAATCGCATTCACCGCCGCTAGCAAACTATAATTCATAATAGCCATTTTGCATTTCCTTTTAGATCGTCTTTCACGGGATCATATCCGCCTTTTGAAAAGGGATTGCACCTCAATATCCTCGCTGCGCCCATTGCAGAGCCTTTTAAGTATCCTCTTTTGGCTATGGCTTGTCCCATATACGCCGAACACGACGGTATATGTCTGCACTTGCCACCAATCACAGGATTGATAAATTGCTTGTAATATTGAATAAAAAAATTTCCGCTTTTCATTTGTCGTCCGTACGCCTCAATCAAACTTTGCCTTGTCTAATACGCTTTGTTTGATTTTTAGTCTTTGCGCTACGTCATCGTCGATTTTTCTTGCAAGTAAATTACTTTTGATTATCAAGTGCAAAAGGCTGCTCGCAAGTTCTTCAAAACTCGCTTTGCCGCAAGCCTCTCTTGCAATGACGATATAATTCTCGCTGTCTTTAAGATACGGTATAAGCGCTCTGAACGCTTCTCTCAACCGTCTTCTGACTTTGTTGCGAATTACTGCCCTGTTGTCGACTTTCTTGCTTACGATAAAGCCCACCTTCAAGGAATACTTGGAAGGGGCGTGGACAAGTACAAGCATTTTATTGGCGCTACTTTCGCCTTTTCTGTGCAGATAACTAAATACTCTGCCATTTTTAAGCCTGTACTTTTTTTGCATACCAAACTTAAGCAGTAAGTTGCTTTCTGCCTTTGTTGCGACGTCTCTTTATTACGTTTCTACCGCTCTTGCTACGCATTCTCTCACGAAAACCGTGAACCTTGGATCTTTGTCTTTTCTTGGGTTGATACGTCTGTTTCATATCGATATTATCTCCTTTTTATATAAAAAATAATTATGCTATATTATTATAAAGAAAATGCGAGTTACTGTCAAGTAAAATCGCATTGCTTAGAAAATATAAAAGATAAGCCGTCTATAATCAATTCTAGAGGAAATGCAGGGGGTTGATTTACTTTACTGCTTGAAAGATTGTGCAAGAAACTGATATGTATTAAATCTTCCATCACTGAAATGGTGAATGGAATATAATTGTAAATTAAAATTTGATTATTATATAAATATAATAATCAAAAATTTTTGTGTTTAATTTAATTATTAGGTTTTTCACGTGAAAGTTAATGAATAGGCACTGAATGCTCCAAAGAAAATATCGTATATAATAAATGGTAACGATATCGTAAGTGCAACTTTAAATTTACAAAGTCAATATAATTATTATGAAGTTAATGCAAAATAAATAGCGTTTAATGTGAAAATGTGTATATATTCACTTCGAATGTAATATTTCAAAATTTCATAAACAATTTGCAAGTTGTAAGCCTATTATACTTTTAAGTTAGTATGCAGATGTAATCATTGCTTAGTTATTCTTGTGTCAAAAAACAATTGAATAAAGCATAACACGTGTCTTTAATTATGGGATCTAGGTTTTTGCCTAAAAGGGATTATCGTATTGATATGGTAAATGTAGCGTTATGCACGCAGGATAATTGCACAGTGGTCTAATTTAACGATATATATTGCTAAATAAATTACCTATGGACATAATTGCGCAAATTATATCCCCCAAAGGGACTATATTTATCGCAATAGCACTGCTTAAGCGTGAAATGTGGAAATAGTGCTCTATAGATGTTATGTATTTGATGCAATGTTTCACGTGCAACGTCACATTTATGTCCAATGGGAATTGTTATTATTGTTGACTTAGAATAACGCAAATTAAATTTTAGGCGAATACAATTGTTTTGCTATGTTAATAAGTATTATATGAGTATCTAGCAAATAGGCTCTGTTAGGTTTTGCTGTCGTGTAAATATAAACCGTTCTTAGAATCAAAAGTAAAAAATGCGTTATGTAAATCTTCTCATAAAATCGGCAGATAAAAAAACATACCGATATATTGATTGACAAAGTGCGTAATCAATACTTACGGTTGCAATACTATGCATCGTAGTTCTTGTAATATAAAGGTGTTTTTATTTGCTAAGACCTTGTTAATGTGAAATAGATTGCATTACCCTTGATAAATGAAAGAAGACTAATATAGCAAAGTTTTCACGTTAAGCCATATAGAATGATTTGATGTGCCGCTTTGATCCTTCTCCTGCTTATAGGGTGAAGTGTATAATCTAAGATATACGAAATAGCGAATATGTTGTGACGGCATTAGTTTTTAATAAAGATGTTTAATAGATAATGTGTTGCACGCGGCTTGAGGGATTCTTGGTATATGATAGAAAGCCTATAAATGCACCTAAATATATAATATTACCAAAGGTGATACATTTATAAAATAGGTACTATTAAATGATGCTTCAAAGTTGGCGTATATTTAATATCACTTAAATTATAGTTTATTTTACACATTGCATATTGTGTATTGCGCTTTCGATTTGTTGGTGTGTTGCGCATTATAGTTTGTGTATAAGTGATGTTGTCAAAGGAATTATATTGCTGGAACTAGTGTGTTTGCGTTTGACCTGTTGAATTATGTATGGCGCCGCGTGTAATAGGTGATTCAAAAGAATTTGAGAGATATGTATATTGACGGTGTTTCGTGTAGGGAATGGCTGTGCCCTATTGCTACTTTATTTAAGGAATGTTATTGCTTTGTTATTAAATTAAACAATATGATTTGCATCGACGAAGTGTGGTGGTTGTGCGTGCGTGTATACGGAGTTATGGCCTTTAAATCGGATTGCGAATCTGTAGATTTAATTGCCAATGAGAATAAATGTCCAAAATTGTTGTTTCACGTGCAACATTTTGCAAACAATGATCTGTTATGGCTGTGATGTGAAGTTTGGTTAGAGTGCCGGTCTGCTATAGATATTAGTGTTTTCTTAATATGCTGCCCTGTCATTGCAAAATGCAAAAGTTATGGCAGCAGGTTCTTCAAGCATTGATGTTTTGTGTTTACCATCATTGAATATGTTTTCTATGTCTTGAGTCAAATAAATTGACTTGTATAGATTGCCAAGTAAATTTCGTGGAAAGTTGTGATTGTGGCAGTACATATAGCAAATTGCTAAAATGACAGGGAAAATGGACGTTTCACAGTTGAAAATCCGCTGTTTGAGGGTTTTTGCCTGCAAGGTTCCTTGTGAAACATTTTTTAGCATTAAATCTGCTTAAATCGAAAATATTATAATATAATTATTCTATAATATATCCTTTGGTGAAGCAAATCTAAGAACTAGATTATCTAAAAAACTATTTCAAACTGTTTTTTAGGCAAATGTTTCACGGTTTTTGTGAAACATTTTTTGTAGTTGGAATATTGCCATATATAACGAATTTTAGACAGAATTTAACAATTTTACGATAATTATTGGCTAAAAACTAATAAATTTTTTTGAACTTGTTCAAAAAATGGTACGTTTATTAGGTATTACGTCTAACAAGTATGCGAATCGTACTTTTAACGTTAATTACGTAATAAGTAAATTATTTTGACGGGTTGATTCTAGATTATCAGCAACTACTCTGCTTGGACTCTCTGTATATCTTAATATGCGGAAGACGATTTTTATAATGGGATTTAATATGAATAGACAATATGTTTTTGGAAATACTACTAATATTAAAATACTGGAGGTCATTATGCCTAGATGTAGTGTTTGTAGATGCCAAGTTGATTACGAGAATGCTTTTATATGCGATAGTTGCCATAGTTATATTTGTGGAGAGTGTATTATTCGATATGGCAAAGGATGTGACTGCGGTGGCAAATTGCATCATCTAAACTAAACTACGCTTTGTAGCGGCTTGTATTTGGGAATGGCAGGACAAATTTGCGTTGATAGATAAAAGTTGCTGTAGATTTGTTAAATACGGTCGTAAGGATGCCGACCGTATTTAAGTATTACTTTTTAAATCTCTTGACTATTTTACTTTGCGCTACTTTGGTTTTAAAGGCGTTACACCTTGTTAGTAACAACTTATGGTGTTTCTTTATTGGTAGATATAGGGCAATGGACATCAAGATTGTAAAGAACGAGCATATCAATATGTGATAAATCTTTAAATCATAGTTGAAGTAAGAGTATGTTATTAGAAAGAAGGCTATGCCATATAAAAAAGCATATAAAGTCTGTGATATATGTCTATACAGAGCGCTTTTAATTAAATATGCGCAGATAAAAGCATTTAACATAAAGATAATGCCAAAGATAATGCCAAGAATGGCGTATATAGCCAATGCCAATGGCTGATTAAGGGTATCAGACAATATCATTTGAAGATTTTCTTAAAAAGAGAAAGTTTTTGCTTACCTTTTGCATACTTAAGGGTAGCAATGCTTCCGGATAAGGAGCAAATACCTCTTGAGGTGTCTAAATTGACTATTTTAAGCCGTTCTCCGGTGATTATAAGGGATCTGTCACCTAGATTGCATATTATTTGTTTTTCGTCGCTTTCTATCATCTCTGTGACGCCATTTATCTCGATATTGCTGTCAAAATTGATATTTATGGCTTTTTGAGGTTTTGTTGTCGCAGTTTGCGTAATTTGGCTCATATTTTCTCCTTTTTAGCACAAATATTGCTATGTAAAGGCAATAAATGCAAGAAACGTCTTTTAGCGTCATAAAACAGGGTGGAGCATATATATATTACTAAAATATCCATATTAAGTATATGATTAAATACTTCTATTTAGTAAAATAACATCAATTGAAAATTAGTCAACTGTTGTTTTGACTACTAGAATATCCATATTAATACTAATATTTTATGACGCATTACAATATATTTTATTATAGTAAAATGCGATTATGACATATATTTTCGCTGCAGTATTGATTCATACAATTTTATAAATAATTGCAAAAGACTTACATATTCGTTGACTAAAAAAATATATTTTGATAAGATATTAAATGTAATTATTTTCCGCGCGGATATGGCGGAATTGGCAGACGCGTAAGATTCAGGTTCTTATGGCCGCAAGGCCGTGCAAGTTCAAGTCTTGTTATCCGCACCATTAAGGCAGTCCCGAGGTATCGAGACTGTCGTTTTTATGCTAAGAATTTTGTATACTATATTGAAATTCATTTATAAGGTATAATGATTGGTATTATTTGATTTTATTTCTTAACTATGATAAAATTACATAGAATCTTAAAACACTAACAATTTTAATAAGAATAGAAGAAAAAAAGCAAATCATAGGTGTAGTAAAATATGAAGAAAAGTCTAGTGTGTATTATTATAGCGGTGGTTTTATTAACAACTTGTATGGCATTGTTCTCGGGCTGTGTCAGAATTGACGGCGGTTATTATATGAGCGGGTATTTGCCAGAATACGAAAGCGGTTATTTTAGATACGCTGTGGAAACGTATACGATTTCCGATAGTCTTGAAAGAAGAAAGAGAGCACATATTATAGGACTTACGGAAAGCGGTTTGCAGCAAGTGGGCTTAGTTTTTCCAGATAAAATAAATGGAATCCCTGTAGCCGGCATAGCGTATTATTTGTCTCCGGTAAGTATGTGGGGAGAATCAAAGCGAGTGGGAGATTTAAGTAGTGAAAATTTAGAAAAAATGTTTTTCTTAGATAGTCCTAGGAAAAATGTTGCTATAGAACTTTCGGCAAATGTATTCACCGTATATTGGAAATTAGACGTTGACTTTGTCAATGTGTCTTGTGGGTGGTCTGTATCAATTATAGGCTACGACTATTATATGGAGAAAATACATAAACCGTATCAAGTTGAATGTGAAGAGCGCATTGCCAACGTCACCTATATGTACAATTATGATGGAAGTCCAAACAAAGGATGTTATTGGGTGGATAGTTATGACGAAAGTATAATTACTTATATACCGCCGACTCCTGAAAGAGAAGGATATAAATTTGCTGGGTGGTATAAAGATGAAGATTGCAAAGACGAGTGGGATTTTGAAAATGATATCACAGGCAAAGAAGTAATAATTAGCGGATATACCGTCTATGACAAAGAGTATGAAGGTACATATTTATACGCTAAATGGATTAAAGTATAAAAAACAGATTTGTGACGCAACTGCGACAGTCTAAACTGCGAGTTAGAATCTTATATTTTCTTTATTGGGTGTCTTATTACTGTTTTTAATTTTTCGGCGGCGCATTTACGCGGGTCACTGAGGTATATTTCGTGATGATAGCGGGTTTCGGTTATGTCCAACTCATAGCCGTTTGCCGTCATATAATCGTGCATAAGCGCTACTGTTTTAGGCTCGTCGTCATAAGAGCCGACGTGCAGACTCTGAACGCATACGCCCTCGTCGTAAGTCAAAAATTCCACTTTTGAAAAATCTGTTTTTTTCTTTCTTGTCGCTTCTTGTATTGCCCAATCGAAGTCGGATTTAGTCACGAAATCGGGTAATCGGATAAGGGAGATAAAGTGAAAGCCGTTTTTATTTGCATAGTTGATTGTGTCGGAGCCGTTCTGCCACCAAAAGCCTTCGAGCGGCGGTACGACGTATTCAAAATACCCATCTATTTTATGAGAGCCTTTATAACTCATCTTGATGGTAAAGGCAATTGCATATAAAAGTCCTATTGAGTCTTTATACTCGCCGTTCTCGTCGTTGGGGTTGCCTTTGCCGCGTACCGCTAAGTAATTCATTTTGGGTATGGTTACGATAGACGGTTTGCTGGCAGGCATATAAAATTCTTTGTATTCTTTCTTGTAGTCAAATGCCATATTTGCCTCGCTTATAATATCGAAATTATATCATAATTATATCATTGGCGAGTTGAATTTTCAAGTTTTTCAATATGATAATGAAATCATTTGATACAAAAAGCCTTTTGCGGTGTAGTATTTGTAAATAGAAATAATCCGAAAAAGATCGTATCGATGGATCTTGTAAAGAAATAATTAGTGAAAAGGAGTTTCATTATGAATAAGAAAACCATAACTATTATTGCAGTGGTAGCAATATTTATCATATCTTTAGCGGGCGTTTTGTGTTGGGGACTACAGCCGATACAAAAAGACAGCGTTTCACTGAAAAAGTTGAACAAAGAGTTGGGGGAAAAATACTGCGTGCCATCTGAATTGCCTTTTGAAGGCGACGTTGAATGTTATATTGTTTACGTTATGGGTAATATGGGAGTAGTCCTCACTAGATTTGAAGCAAGTCCGAAGAGAAGTACAGGATATTCGATAGCCCTCAAAGATAGTAAGAGAAAAATATATATTGAAACGGGTAATTCGATAACAATTAGTGAGGAGACGGCAGAAGGCTTAATAATAAAAAAATATAATGACAAAATAATAAAATATCTATTCAGTGAAACTGAGACGGACAATAAGTTGATAATACTATATGAAATTGACGGCAAAACATATCAAATCAATGCTACATATAATAAAGACGTAAATAGTGAGACTTTGAAATCAGATATAAAATTTTTGTTGGATCAAATGATAATGTAGTAAGACTAATGGGAGATTTTCAACGGCCAAGATATAGACTTGGTCTGATATAGATAGATTTTGTATTATAAACATATCAAAATAAAAAATTTCGTAGTTAATACACAAGGTTGTTGGTTTAAAAGTGTTACCTTTAGACTGATTCTCATTCTAATATAGATTATACTCGGCAATTAATTGTGGTTTGAAATTTATATAGTTCAATTATAGGGTTATTTATAAAATACTAGTTAAGTTTCGTTATGAATACGTGAATTATTGCTTAGATATAAAAAAATAATAATTAAAATATATTGCACCAGTTTTTATTTAATACTTGTGATTTCATAAGTCTATAAAACAGTTATTCATATTAAATTGACAAATGTTTTCTAAAGTGGTAACTTATAAATATAATTAAGTTAAATTGTGTTGGTGTAGTATGTTTGGAGATATAAAAAATAATTTCAATATTGTTGAAGGTGCATATAAGAAAATAAAGAGTTTATATTTTTATTCTAAGGATAAGTTATTTGAACGCTTAAAAATCAGTGCTTTTGAAAGTGATGAAAAACTTATGTTGGGCACATTTAATATGCTTGCAGAATATTTACGTGATCCTCAAAAAGATGAAAGTATCGTTTATATCGAGGGATTAATTAAGCAGATAAAATATAAGGTGTTTCCTAAAAGATTTATAGACAAGGAATCTAAACAGAATGTCATTACCACGAAAATAAAAGAAAAAGATTTATCTAGTGTAAATTTTTTAATCGATATGCCGATTGAGTTAATGCTGTTAGACAGTATTTGGACGCTGATGGTAGGTAAGATTGCTTATGATAACAAATCTATTAGTATAAATAATTATGCGAATCAGTTTCAGACGAAAAAAATATTTAAAGAAGGTGAAGATTTAATTGAAAGTATAGATTTTAGTTCAAATAGGTTGTTTAAACCATATTTTCAACAATATACCTATTGGCGCAATAACGCAATTGATATAATTGAAAACAAATATAATAGTAAACAGGATACTATACTAATTTCATTGGATTTAACAGGATATTTTTATT
>JAIDUV010000005.1 GCA_029060025.1 Clostridia bacterium
CCACAATGGCTCTAAGCCGTCTGTAAGTCTGTACTTAAACGTATATTCTCCGCTATCCTTGACTGTCTTTACCTCCAGTACGCCGCTATTCTTTACGCTAGCGGTGGTAGTCTTCTCTGTTCCGTCTTGTATAAAGTAGTATGTTGAATTAGGATTTGTCATACTTCCGCTTGACGGCGGTGTATGCGTAACCAATGCAGTGAGTGTGATGCTCTCTACGCTGTCGTACTCTATCTTGTCTTTGTCTGAAGTAATGCTCGTCTTGATATTAGCATTTACGTAACTATCCGGCAAGCCCCAAACTGCATACATTGTTACGTCACCGAACACTCCGCTTGGCAATTCTGTAAACGGCTCGCTATTTCCTGTCGCATCGTCAGTCCAACCTAAGAATACGTGGTTAGCGTTTGCCTTTGTATTTAGATAGGTGGTAAATGCAGTAACGTCACTTGTCTTATCTGGCAACTTGTCTCCTACTACGTAAGGCTCTCCGTCTTCAAGACCTACTCTCTCTTCGCTATTACCGCCATTGTTTAAGTTGCGGAAGTTGATAAACGCCATAAGGTAATTACGTACTGGTGAATTGTCTGGGTCATAAGAGCCACCTATTTTTTCTACATCCCAAATCTGCGAATAATTATTCCCAAAGAATGTCTTTGCTTCTGTGAGCATTGTACTATTCGAAGTAAACTCTTTTGGAATACCTATAAGTAATTGAGTAGCAGGAGCGTAAGAACTAGTACTTTTAACTACATTTAAGTTACTTGCCGTACATAAACTAGCATTAAAAGTTGCGCCCGCAACACAATACATAGAATTCCCTAATGTTGTTCCTTCAACATAAGCATTTCTAAATATCCTTTCACCTGCCATATCGAATTCGCCAGTTAGGGCTCCGTCTTGATTTGTTTTACTCGGATTACTTACAGTACCAATGAAATTCTCTATAATAGTATATGAAGTAGCATCAATGCCAATTGTAGATGACGAATGAGTGTAAGACCCTGATATTTGATCAATGTTAAAGTTTGCAACACTATCATAAATATAAAACGAGCAAGGACTTTTCCATACTTCGCCAATTATACCACCACTAATTGTCAATGCGCCTGCGCTCAATAAAAGTGTAAATTCCGCAGAACAACGATAAATCATTAAATCTAAACTTACTCCTGAATGACAACCAATTACACCCCCAGTAACTGGATACATACCATAGGCTATGTTAGATTTAATCGAACCATAAAGATGACAATTTAAAACATAATCATTTCCGTTTGATACGCCTATCATTCCTCCAGTATTTGCCAAAGAGCGTCCTGCTACTGTACTTGTACTAGGCATATTCATATATGTGTAATTATCAACAATTAGATCTGTAATAATCGCATTTGTCGTTCTGCAAAATACACCATAACCTAATGAAGCGTCCGTTCCAGATGTAGGAATTTGCGCATAAGCAGTATTATTCCAATATACCCATCCCGCAGTACCATCAACAGAAATATTTTTCAATTTATGACCCATTCCATAAAAAGTACCATTGAAAAACCTAACTGGATGGAACGTCTTTCCGTCAAAATCTATATCTTTTGCCAAAACAAAATACTTTCCGCTTCCGTAACTAGGTATAGAACCATCATCTAAATTCTTTGCAAATCTATCCCAATCTTCTATGCTTGCAATAATGTAAGGATTCTTCTGTGTTCCTCTTGCTTGTGAAGTATCTACTTTCACGATAGATATATCATAAGGCGTATTTGCGTCACCTGCTCTATACTTATCTATCAAATTTTTATCGGTATATACGTAAGAATAGCCATTGCTAAACTCACCTAAGCCATCACTGCTATTTGTAGTAATATTCATTGCGGTATCATTTATTGCCCCTTCTTCCAACTTGTCGGGTATAGATATATTAAAAGGTAAACAAGCCGCTAATGCTCCCAATATAAAGCATACTGAAATAATAAGTATTGCACACTTTAGATACTTCGTTTTTGCTAATTTCATTGTTCTTCCTCTCTTAAGTACATTATCTTTGTCACCTCGAGCGTAATCGAGAGATCTCTATCCATTTGCTAATATAAGGTTAAGATTTCTCCATTTCGCTTCGCTCCAGTCGAAATGACATCGTTACTCGTCTATTTCTCACAGTAAATTATACTTTCACCTTTTCTTTTACGCAGTTGTTATAGAATTTTCTATACCCAAGGTTCTTCTATACCAAAATTTGTATGTTTTTTATAAATTCTACAAACTTTGTTTTATAATCGAAATTCCAAAAAAGGTATACTTTTACTGACCCAAATTATTGCAAAATTATTATGCGCGAAGTATAATGTAATTGAAAAATTATGCCTTTTCGCAGGCAGTCAGTAAAAGTATACTTTTTTTGGAATTGTGAAAAATCGGCATTAAATTAGAATTTAATTGAATAAATGAAAAGACACGCAATATTACTTACGTGTTATTTTAATAGGTTTGAGATTCTTTGACTTCGCTCAGAATGACTGAAAATAATTTATATTTCTCCACTCCATTACGTTACGGTCGAAATGACGCAATCTCTTGTTTGGCGAGAAATAAGATAGGCAAAACGTAAAATAACGGATTTTTGAAGATAGTGTTTAAAGAAAGCCGTCGTACTTGCTGTACGACGGCTTGAATTAAATGCTGTATTGGCGAAAAGAGGCATTTTTAAATTTGCATAGCCAACATTTGAGCCGAATATATAATTACTTAACTTCGACTTCTGCGCCTGCTTCCTTGAGTTTAGCAACGATTTCGTCAGCAGCCTCTTTAGAGATACCCTCTTTGAGAGCCTTAGGAGCATTGTCAACCATATCTTTAGCGTCCTTAAGACCTGCGCCTGTCAAATCCTTAACAAGTTTGATAACTGCCATCTTGTTAGGACCAGCGGCCTTCAAGATTACGTCGAACTCTGTCTTCTCTTCTGCTGCAGGAGCGGCTGCGCCACCTGCTGCAGGAGCGGCAACTGCCATAGCGGCTGCGCTTACTCCAAATTCTGTCTCAATAGCCTTAACCAAATCGTTAAGTTCAAGTACTGTCATACCTTTGATTTCTTCAATCATTTTAGCAATATCTGCCATTTTTATATTCCTCCAATTAAATTCAATTTGTTTTTGCCGTCACACGGCTATGTTTTGATTTAGTTTGCCCAAATTACGCTTGAGCCTCTTGCTTCTCTGCAATTTGTTGGATAGCCCTTGCAAATCCACTGATAGGACTTTGGAGCATACCGAGAAGTTGAGCGAGAAGTACTTCCTTTGACGGAATAGATGCAAGTTTTGTAACCACGCTTTCGTCGATATACGCGCCGTCCATAAGACCGCACTTTGCCTTCAAAGCCTTGATTGTCTTGCCTTGTTCTACCACTATCTTTGCCGCTGCGAGAGCGTCACCGTTTGCAAATGCAAAAGCAGATGCGCCTTCGAGATGATGGTCAAAGCCTTCGATACCAAGTTCTTGCAAAGCACGAAGTACAAGTCTGTTCTTGAGAACTTTGTATTGTACGTTTTCTGCTCTGAACTTTGCTCTCAATTGAGTGTCGTCCGCAACAGAAATGCCTTGATATTCTACTACAACCATACCTTTGCAATTCTTGATATAAGACTTGATTTCTTCAACGTGTTGTTCTTTCTCAATTCTTGCCGCTGATTTATGATCTGACATTGTTTACCTCCTATAAAATTACCCTCTATGCCAAAGACACAGAGGGTGAAAAACTCTTGTAAGTTAGTCCCTACCTCGGCAAGAAATTAAGCGAATAATCGCACTTGCTGTCTTTGGCAAGATATTTTGCTTTTATATAATAAATTGTTTGCAAATATTTGTCAAACGATTTTGAGCATATTTGCAATTTTTTGCCGCGAAGGCTTAAATTACATCTTTACTGCAATCTTAAGTCCCGGTCCCATTGTACTGGAGACTGTTGCGCTCTTGATGTACTGTCCCTTTGCAGCAGCCGGCTTAGCCTTGACGATAGCGTCGAAAATCGTGTTGTAGTTGTCGACGAGTTTCTCTGCACCAAAGGACTTCTTGCCGATAGCAACGTGAATGATGTTGGTCTTGTCGAGTCTGTACTCAACCTTACCTGCCTTGATTTCATTGACAGCCTTGGTTACGTCCATAGTTACGGTGCCGGACTTAGGATTAGGCATCAAGCCCTTAGGTCCCAATATCTTACCGATTCTACCTACCAATCCCATCATTTCAGGAGTGGTGACGCACACGTCAAAGTCAAACCAGTTTTCATTCTTAATCTTATTAATATACTCTTCGCCGCCTACGTAGTCTGCGCCTGCTGCCAAAGCCTCGTCAGCCTTTGCGCCCTTTGCGATAACCAAAACTCTTTGAGTTTTGCCGGTACCGTGAGGAAGAACTACTACGCCTCTAACCTGTTGGTCTGCGTGTCTTGAGTCAACGCCCAATCTAACGTGAAGTTCGATTGATTCGTCAAACTTTGCAGTAGCGGTATTGATTACCAACTGCATAGCCTCTTGCGGCTCGTATGCCTTGCTTGAATCTACAAGTTTTTGCGCTTCAATAAATCTTTTACTCTGTTTCATATCAAGCCTCCATTATTCCTCTACGAGTACGCCCATTGAACGAGCCGTACCTGCGATGGTCTTTTTTGCCGCTTCCAAACTGCCTGCAGTGATGTCGGGCATCTTGGTCTTTGCGATTTCTTCAAGTTGCGCCTGCGTAAGTTTTGCTACCTTGTCCTTGTTGGGCTTAGCGCTACCGCTTTGCAAACCGCACGCTTTCTTGATAAGAACCGCAGCCGGTGGAGTCTTGAGAATAAACGTAAACGAACGGTCTTCGTAAATCGTCATTACGACAGGAAGGATAAGTCCTTCTTGACCTCTCGTCTTTTCGTTAAACTCTTTGGTGAATCCCGGAATGTTGATTCCGTGAGGACCGAGCGTGGAACCTACAGGTGGTCCCGGAGTTGCCTTGCCGGCAGGAAGTTGAAGTTTTACAACTGCCTTTACTTTCTTTGCCATAGTGTTATACCTCCTAGCAATCGTGGTATTAACGAGGTCGCATTAAAAGATTTTACGCCTCTCCCAAGCCGCGTTATGCGACTGTTATTGATAAATTAAAGTTTTTCGATTTGAGCAAAATCAAGTTCAACCGTGGTCTCTCTGCCAAACATCATTACAGATACTTTGACTTTTTCGATATCAGCCTTGATGTCTTTGATTTCGCCTATAAAGTCTTTGAGCGGTCCGCTCATTATCTTGATGGTGTCTCCGACGTGTATGTCAAGATCCTCAATAGTGACTTTCTCAAGTTGAGCCCTCTTGACTTCTTCGTCACTCATAGGCAACGGCTTGCCGTCATATCCGCTACAAAAGTCTTTGATACCTCTCGTATTGCGTACCATATACCAAATCTGCTTGGTGTATACCATCTTGATAAACACGTAATTTGGATATTTCTTGTGCTTGACGAGTTTGAGTTTGCCGTTGCGTTCGACAGTCTCTTCCTCTTCAGGTACGACTATATCGAGAATATACTCTTGCAAGTTGTTGAGTTCTACAAGTTGTTTAAGCGAGGATTCGGCAATTGATTCATATCCAAACTGAGTCTGGAGTATATACCACTTGGGTTCAGCGCCGTTTATGTTTTCCATATCTTCCATATCGTCCTCCTATCAACTGCCAACTGATGCGTCCATCAAAAGTTTGATGAGTTGCATTATTCCGTAATCAAATGCGGATATAATAACGAGGAAGAAAAGCACCACGACGATTACGATACCGAATGCCGATGCCGTCTTCTTTGCCGTAGGCCAATTGACCTTCTTCAACTCAGAGAACATCTCCTTGAAAGCCTTTCTTATTCTTGCGCCTGGGCTTTGCTTTTTATCCTTTTTATTCTTGGGTCCCTTGCCGTCTTTGGCCTTTGCCGAGACGTTTTTGGAACTCAAATCTGCGTCTTTGAGCGGAGCGTTGGACACCAACTCTTCAGAAGCAGCCATTTGATTCTTATTTTTCTTTGCCATAAAAATCTCCCCTTATTACTTGGTCTCTTTATGCAGAGTTGTCTTCTTACAGAACTTGCAATACTTCTTTATCTCCAATCTGTCGGGAGTATTTTTTTTATTTTTATATGTGTCGTAATTGCGTTGCTTACATTCTGTACAAGCCAAGGTAATTCTTGTTGTCATATAACAACACCTCCAAAAAAATTACACCCCATAGTAGGTGCTTTTACATTTTAGCACACGACTTGGGGCGTGTCAAATAATTTTAACTAATTTATTTGATATAATTAAAAACGATTTTAGTTTACGTTAAACGTTCGTCAAATCGTCATTCTTGAAAGCGCCTTGCGGAACCTGTTCAAGTTTTTTATAGACGCTCTTTTTGCGCTCTTTCTTCATTTGCTTGATCGCCTGCTTATTCTCTATCTGCTCTGCATAAATAGGCTTGAAAGAAGCAATTTTCGGTGAGAATTTCTTGATAAGACTTCCCGTAGCCTTACAAGTAAATGACGGACAAACCCTCATACCAAAGTCCATAAGTCCTGCGACTGCGTCGGTGACTACTCTTACCTTGCCTTTGCGGATAGCCTTGACAATCTTCTTGCCTGCAGTACTTGCCTTGATACCGATACTCTCGACCAAAGAATCTGCCTTTGGTCCGCCTTCGCCTTCTCTTGCCTTGTATATATCCGTCTTGACAGGACCGGGCATTACGCAAGATACTCCTATGCCAAAGCCCCTCAATTCTTGAGCCAAACATTCGGCAAGCGCCCAAACGCCGCCTTTGGTTGCAGAATATATACTTTCTCCGCCAACCGGCAAAATCGCAGAAGCGCTTGCCACATTGCAAATATATCCGTATTTTGACTTCTTTATCGTAGGAAGCATTGCCTTACAACCGTAAACTACGCTCATAAGATTGGTGTCAACAACTTTTTTGATTTGATCATCCGTCAAGTCGTTGTATTGTCCAAACGGTTGAATCATACCTGCGTTGTTGATAAGAATATCAGTCATAAAGCCCATATTCTCAAGTTCTGCGGCAAAGTCCTTCCACGCCTGCAAATCAGAGATATTAAATCTGCGGTATGAGAACTTGTCACCCAGTTCTGCTTTCAACTCATCAAGTTTTGCCTTGTTTCTTGCCACGCCCATAACGTTGCAACCGTACTTCTTGACCAAAATCATAAGCACTTCTTTGCCCATACCGGTAGAACAGCCGGTAAGAACTACGTTTCTTCCATAAAGCCATTTCTTTGTCATATCAAACCACCCTAAAACAATTTTGTTAATACTTTGCGTATTTTTTAACGACAATATTTTAATATATCAATTATAATATGTCAACTTTTTAGACCTTTTTATAAGTTTTTTATAAATTTTTACAAAATTAACTCTTCAATACAAGAATTGAATTTTCTTGACATTGTTCAGGATGCTAAACGTAATGTCATTTCGACTGTAGCATAGCGGAATGGAGAAATCTCAGCAGTATATTATAAAAGAATTAGATTTCTCGACTACGCTCGAGGTGACATAAATTAAAAATGCACACAAGTTTGGCGAGAAGGGAGCGGCGTAAGATTTTCACGTGTAAGAATGTTTTCTATACAATGAAAACGAGTAATACTTGATAACTCAAACATATCACCTACACAAGTTTGGTGAAAATGGAGATAGACAAAGAATAAAATAGCGGATTTTGTGTCAAGATAGTCTTTGACGAGCGTCGTCGTACTTGCCGTACGTCGGCGTGAGCCGAGGACTGACCCGATGCCAATCTCACTTAAACACAATTTTATTGTTAAATTATTGATTATACTGCGTTAAGTCCAATTGACATACTTATGTATGCCTGCTCGTCCTTGCCTTGTCTAATACAATAATTTATCTAATAAAATCGCAAGGCGTCTGAAC
>JAIDUV010000050.1 GCA_029060025.1 Clostridia bacterium
GTAGGAGCAGTCAAGTCGATTTTTACAGTATAAGTATAAGGCTCTGTGACTACAACGCCGCCGCTGGTCAACTCGATTTTATAAGTTCTTCCCGCGCTGTTGGTGTCTTGTCTGTTTTGCATAACGAGTCCTGTCACAGGAGTCGGCAACGAGCCGCCTACTTCGTATTGATAGCCGTCAGCCGCGCCTTCTATTCCGCCTGCAAGTTCAAAGGTAAAATCTTGTTGCGCAGTCATCCAATTTTCGCCGATAAGACTAGCGTCCAACGGAGTGATCTTAGCAAGATTGACCTTGAATGAATACTGCGTAGGAGTCTCCTCTGCAAAAGCCACGATTTGATTTTCAGTATCTATATATGAAAGTCCTGCCTCTTTTTCTGCCAAAACAAACGTATATTCTCCCGGCAATCTTCCCGAAGTTACGGCTTTGCCCTCTAATGTCCTTGCATTAAGTCCCTTTGGATTTACAACGCCGCTCTTGTCTCCTGCCAACGTGGCATAACTAAATTGATTCAACAAGAAGTCTTCGCCAGTATAATTATACTCTGTTGCGCCTGCATTGCTTATCGTTGCAATTTGGTAAGAATAAGCGCCTAACTCCCAATATTTACTGGACACTGCTTGATAAGGTCTTATTGTAAAAGTATATTTATCTTGTCTTATGTCAACTTGGTTGTAAAGATAAGTCGAACCGTTGCTTGCAACTCCCGCATAAGTAGCAGTATCTTCTATACCTGGCTCAAGACTTCCGTCTGTTACGGTACCTTTCTTCTCATACTTAGTAAATGCAATCTCGCCTAATACAGAATTTTGTTTATCTTTTGGCTCAACCGTAATGACTTGATTACCTTGGTTGTCAAATCCCACGGTTACGTTGGAATGATCTCCAGTATGAATAAGGTTACCGTAGCCTGCTTGATGTTCTCCGTTATTACTGGAAACACCGCAGTCGCAATGATCCGTCTGATAATCTATATGTTGATTCTCAACTACTTTATCAGTAACTTTAAATATCGTTACGTTTGTCGATTTTCCGCAGAATACGACGCCATTTCTTGACATCTTGTTTCCCATTGTGAAGTTAGGCTCAACAACCTCGAAATCAACTATTATATTATCTACCTTTGCCTGTTGGTCAGCGCTACCGCCCACACCGTGCGAATATGAAGAATTTCCACAGACTACTGCGCCGTATTCTCTGTATACACTTGCGTTTTTGTTGCTTGTAGCCAACACTGCGAATTTAACATTCGTACCGAGTATTATTATATTGCTTACTTCCGCAGTACTAACGGCGTTTCTACCTGCTATACCTCCCGCGCAAGATTTAGCCTCCGCAGAAATCTGTGTTACTATACCCATAAATCCAGATTTTTTGTTTTGGGCTGTTGTCTGCACATTCAAAACGAAGTTAGCATATTGCGCTGTTATACCTTTAATAACGCCTCCGTTTCTACCGGCTATGCCGCCCCAAATTGTCTCGAATCTGTTGTTTTTATTATCGCTTTCGTCATTTATTGCGCCGTTTGTAAAATTATAAGTAAAAGTACCGCTTACGTCAAGATCGCAATTTTCTATTCTACCTGTGTTGGTACCACATACAATGCCTACGTAATTGGCATACATAGTCTTATCACCACCTGAGCCGTCCTGGTCGCTGTTTTGAAGATTTCCACTGGTAGAGTTATATTTAAACTTTACATTCTTTATCGTACCAAGATTGTAATCTACAAACATACCGTAACTACGCTTTTTAGCATAAGGCGCTATTGTAGAATTTGTCTCCAACGGATCTGCAAAATCGCCTGCATATCCAACATTCAATCCCGTATCGGCGTCAGCCAACGTCAAAGAAAAACCGTTACCGTCAAAAGTTCTACCCGCAGCCAATATGGATTGCGAACCAACACCATCCCAATCAAGCGTACCTTCTATATTATTAGTAAGATAACCATAGGCTTCATTTCCTCTGATAAACGATTTCAACTCGTCCAAAGTAGATATAGCCACTGCTCCGTCAGGCGCGTCTTCAGGCACGCCGTCAGGCGTAGCGCTTGACTTAGTAGATGTCTGAGCATTTATCGTCACGTCGGTATTGGAAAGTCTTACGCTATCTCCGACGTAATTATTGTTTGGTTGGACTGCCACGGAAAGCAGTACGCCCGCCGTGATTGCCAAAATCAAAGATATAATACTGATTATAGAGATGACTCTTTTTCTTGTCGTCATATTACACCTCCTTTGTATTCGTTGTCGGGGCGCCGGTGATATTCACCGTCACCTCGCAACTCTGCTCGTATTCTCCGTTTTGATCAAGATATACGATTGCGGTATACGTACCGTCTTTGTTGAATGTTACTTCGTCTGTAAACCAGGTTACGTTTGCCGTAACTTTATCTTTTCCAAGCATTATTTCAATGCTGTCTCTGAAGAATGCCGACTTACCGTACTTCATATATTCGTTGTAATCAATATCGATCGTCGTCTCAATCAAAGACATCTTGATTGCCGGCACAACTACTTGTATCGTCGTCTCTAAGAGTGACTTGCCGTTATTCTCGACGTCGACTGTCAACGGACAATCAAAAGTCATTCCCTCTACCATTGCCTTACGTACCGTCGCTTCGTCAGC
This sequence comes from Clostridia bacterium, assembly GCA_029060025.1. Taxonomy (GTDB): domain Bacteria; phylum Bacillota; class Clostridia; order Christensenellales; family UBA3700; genus RACS-045. The sequence continues at coordinate 2,632 of JAIDUV010000050.1, forward strand.
AAAGATACTAGACACATCTATTGTGACAGGCACGTCCTTCTTTATAGTACCGTCACTAGTCTTGAATTTGAGCAATGATGGCAGCACTTTGTCGATAGATACTCCGCCGTAGAAATAGTACTTCCAGTCAAATACTACTGACTTGTTGGAATCTGCCAATTCAACGATATCTGTAGACAACACGTCTACTTCAATGCCGTACATCTTCCATTCGTTATACTCTCCGGCGTTGAGGATTGCAGACGCCATATATTGACCGCCCTTGAGATCGATAGTCACGCCTGAGATATCCCACTCGCTTACTTTTGCTGTATATTTGAGTTGTTCTTTGCCATTATAACCTACAACGGTTATTTCGTCAGGGAAAGATTCTCCCTTTGCGTATTCAATGAAGTCTGTCTCAATATAATTGAGTCCATTACGCTCAATATAGTAGATTTCAAACGGCGTAAACTCAACGGTGAGCACCATATCGCGCTCATATTGCGTTCCTGCGCCTACGTGCACGTCTACTTGATAGGTATTTGGCTTTTGCAACTCTTGTCTAGTCATTGCCTTGATTGCTTCAAAATTGTAGGTCGCAGGCAAGTTGCGATAGAAAGAGTCGTTGACTTTGACTTTTATTACTCCGCTTGTTTCAAGAGCCTCAATGACGTCGAGATAATCATAAGCGTTGAGTACCAACGTATCGAGGGTAATATCCTCTTCTTCAAATACGATAGTAAATTCGTACGGCTCTCCGCCAAGCGTCACGCTTGCGTTATTTTCGCCGTTTACTCTGCCGTCGCAAAGTATCTCTACGTTTGTGAGAAGTCTCTCCGTTCCGTCAGTAAATACTGCCGTAACGTAAGTCGGTATATCTCTCATTGCCTTGACTTGCATATCCTTGATAGATTCTATCTCGGCTGAATGTAACGTTACTTTTACTTCAATAGTCGCATCCCAAGCGCTACCTACGAAGATATATTCTCCGTCCGTATAGTCTCTTACGTTTGCGCTGAACGTCGCAAGATCAGTTCCGCTGTTTTTAAGCGTCCAGGTGATATTTTGCCAACTATCTACTTCCCAATTCGTTAAGACGTGCTTTCTTGCTCTCGTCTCAAACATATCAATGAGATTTCCGCCAAGATTTGGATTGAAATATATTTGAGTAGCCTGATTCTCCCAACTTACTACTTCGTCAACCTTTCTGTTGAAGATATAGATACCAAATCCGTACTCACTGTTTGAATTAGAGCCTATTGCCGAAATATTGGCAAGTTTTCCATCTGTCAAAGATACGTTGACCGCCAAATCTTCAATGTTAGGAAGCGGTAAGAATCTCTGCACAAGCGAATGGACTTGATTCTTAATATTATCGTTGTTTGCGATTGCTCCTACTATCTGACCAATGAAACTCATACCGGCTACTGCATTAGTAACTTGCTGTTTGATAATTGGAAGAACTACTTTGGAATACAAGTCATTAAAGAAAACGTTTGGATTCTCGTTGTCGTAGTTGACCGTAATGAGACCATCTACTCCCATAGACGTCAAATCAAGGTCTGTCAATACGCCGGAAAGCAAGTCTTTCAAAACTTTGCTTATATATGAGCCGTTTATATCTACGTCAACGTCGACGTCCATACTTCCGGTAAGAGTAATTTTGACACCGGGTAGTATTTCTTCAATAGAAGGAGTAGGCTCGCTCGGCTCGCTTGGATCCGTCGGTTCGCTCGGCTCAACCGGCTCTGTAGGCTCACTTGGGGTAACATTCGGCTTTTGCGGTGGCAATGCTCCGTCTGGCACTTCAATTGCTCCTCCAAAGTCCTCGTTATCTCCGTCTGTAGCGTCTCCAAAGAGTCCGCTTAAAGCATTAACCAACATCCCCTTGAGATCAACGTTATTGATAGGAATATCAAGTATATCTCCTTTCAGTTGATAAACTACAAGATTAACTGAAAGCATTCTTTCCGTTCCTTTGATTTGTATCTTCTTTCCGTCAAAGTCGATATATCCAAATAAGAGCGCTTCGGAAGTCGTATTATTCCAACCTGCATATATTGCAAGAACTATAGACTTATAAGGCGCCTCCAAGCCGTTATCCAATCTTTCTGTAAGTCCCGGAGCCGTTGCCGAGGAATTGCGAATAACAATTCTAGTCTTATTCTCGTGTGACGGATAGTCTACATTGTTGTTGTAAAGATCAAGCGTCAAATTGAGTCTCTCGGACACTAATATGCTATCGACAAGCATCTCTGCGTCAACTGCGTTATACTCTCCGTACTCTGCCTTAGGCAAGTTGTTGATTACGTCTTTTATTCTATTCTCAGACTGACTCTCTTTACCCAATGACAGTGACAATCCGAGTTTTGCGGCATTGCCAAGTCCAAGTTGAGCATTGACAGAACCGTCAAAGTTGAGATGCGCGTCAAGATCAACGTCTATACCGAGGTCCATTGATAGCATTCTCATTATCAAAGTGACAAAATAACTATCTACTGCAACGCCTATATAATCACTGCCGATTTCAACGCCGGACGAGTATGCCGTCATAGCCATTGCCGGAGCAACTTCTTCGATAAAGTCTTCAGTGAACGTATCTGCTCCCAACAAACCTCTCAACATTTGGAAGAGATTGACGTGAGTCAAGCAGAACTTCATAAAGCCAAGTCCAGACAAATCTACGTAAGTGCTGTCATTTTCGTTGTAAGCGGAAATAAGCGTATCTCCGTTTGGCGTAATAAGTTCTAGCAAAATTCTACCCTCGGCGTTCTCTTCGTCATAGTTTGTTGCTATACGTAGTTTAAATACGCCGTCGTAATTACTCAAATCAAGTGTGATTGGCATCTTGAGATAGGTACTGCTATTTGCTACCGCCATAATATTGTTGATGACAGGCGTTAAATTAACCGTAGTATTAACAGTGGAAAGGTCAAGATCTAGGCTCAAATCCAAGTCAGAGAGCAATGAGAGTGCAAAACTCAATATAATACTCTCTATATCGGTACCGTAATCCCCAATATTACCTATGCTGTCCTCTATATCCTGTCTTGAGACTTTAGCCTTGCCGATAAGGAAGTTTTCAGCCCTCAAGGTCAATACGTCCATTGCTTTTACTTCAACGTACTCTATTCCGCCTTTGTATAGTCCGAGCACCAGTTCGCCAAAGAGCGGCAAATCTAGATCTATTTTTGCAATTTCAGAAATTGCTTTAAATAATACCTCGTCTATAACTACGGTAATTTTATCCCCTGATAAGATTACTGACTCTTCAAAGCCAACAAGTTTTAAGACACCCATTATTACGCTTTGAAGCGAAGGTGACAAAATTGTTTCGCCTCTCTCGTTTACACTTGCAGTGAGCATTGCTCCGGACGGCACGTTAGGCGCAAATTGCGTACCCAAGAATCCGTCTATTGCATTCGTAACCAAATTTACGAGTTTGGATATATAATCTTTTAAGTCAAGTGGAATTGCCACGTTTATTCCGCCGTCGGCAAAACCGTTGACGCCATTGGCAAGAGCCTTGACGTAAAGTTTTCCGTCAAGATAATTTATTCTTACAAGTTCGTTGGTGCCTGCCCACAATACTGCGTTGACATAGTTCTTATCCTCGTCAAGTCCTTCAAGATTTGGATCAAGAGACGCCTTAATATCTAATTTATACTCTGCGTCGCCATCAAGCATCAAGATGCCCTCGCCGAAAATCGGCTTTGGCAAAAACTCGTCAATTACAGCGCCGATATCAAAAGATTCGCCGTTGGTGTCAATTGTGAGAGTAAAGTCAGCGTTTAGATTGCCAAGCGTCAATACCTCGTAATTGTCAAGTCCGTCAGGAATCTCAAGCGTCAATGGCTCGTTAGAGAAGACGAGAGCGCTGTCAAGACCAACTATTGTCTGTCTATAATTTTCGCTTTGAGGATCGTTGTCGTACAACTCGAAGTTAAATTCACTCAACTTACCGTTGTCGACGGTTGCCTTGAGTTGTCCGTCCATAAGCGGTATCATATTCAATAGTTCGCTTACAAAAGATATATCCAATCCTTCAGGCAAGAAACCGCCAAGCAATCCGCCCGGCTTAAGCAACGTGCTTATAGGGTTTAAAAATCCCTGTACGTCAATAGCAAGTTCAAACGTCTCCACGCCGTTTACTTCTTCATACACAATCTTGTCGGACGGCGAGAATCCTCCTAGCAAAATATCAAGTATTGTTGGAACAAGCGTAACGTAATTACCCAATAAATCTTTGATAATACCAGAAAGTTTATCCGGCAAGGTGTCGACTATAGATGCCAAATAATTGGCGTCTATCTCAGCCACATTGTATATCGTGCCGTCTTCTAACTCAATAAAGAATTTTGAATTGGTAATATAAAAAGCAAACTTTAAGTCGTTTGTGCCTTCGGGTCTAAACACCGCAGACACCTGAATATCGCCCTCCGCTAAGTTACCTTTTAGTGACATTGTGTATCTTTCACCGTTTAAAGTCACCGTTCCGGTAAAATTCATAGATAAGTACTCGCTGGGCATAGACTCAATCATATGGCTCACCGCGCCTCTAAAACTCTTGGCATATTCAGGAATGACCGGTTTGGTGTCCGGCGGTGTAACTGGCGGCTTCCACGGCGGCTTTTCCTCTCCGCTGTCTATTTCCCCAGGTTCACCACTTGGTGTATCTCCCTCAATCGGTTTTTTCTTACAAGCCACTAATGCCAAAGATAGAGTGAATACCACTAAGAGCATCACCGCTATCATCACAAACAATTTCTTGTTGCGCATAATCTCCTCCTTTTGGTGCAATTTCTTGCGTTGCATTCTGCCGCACTAGTTTTCCCACACTATAGTGTGTGACAAAATGCAAATTAGTGTATACTCGGGCAATTACATTATTATATGTAAACATTAAAAGTTCATTAAAATTTGCAATTTTTTATAAAGATTTTACATTTTTATCGTCCAAACCTTAAAATTTCCTTAAAATACGATAAAAATTTTGAAATTTATTCCAAAAAAGAAAAGAATATTATGTTTAAATATTTTCTTAAATGGGTTATATCTTGTTAAGAACTTAACAAATTTATTACTTGTTTTGAATTCAGTAAATACTATATATCGACCGTTTACAACAATTTGAGCATAATACAACCAACATATGTTTTTCAGCGCACGGTAGCCAAGCAAAAAATCCCTGCTAAATTGAAAACGCATTATCGGCAAAACTTTTGGCATAAACAGAAAGTAGTCAACATTTCGACTGCAGCAAAGCGAAATGAAGAAACCTCAATAATTGCGTATCACCTCGAGCGCAATAATGTGAAATAAATATAGCAAATACTTTAGATGTAATATCAAGCAAAACAGCATAGAAAAACAAGCGCTCACATTAAACCTTAGTCACCATTTTAAGCATAGTATAAATTGAATAAATAAAAAAAGAGCCAACGGCTCTCAATTCTTAAATAAAAACACCAAACTAACAGAAGAAGAAATAAAAACTATGTTAAGCAGATTAGGTTTTTTGTTTTCTTTACTCTCGGGT
>JAIDUV010000051.1 GCA_029060025.1 Clostridia bacterium
AAGAACCTTGGGTATAGAAAATTCTATAACTACTGCGAAATGAGCAATAGAAAAGTATAATTCACAGTGAGAAAGTGCTTTCTTTTCTTATCAAGAAAAGAAACAAAAGAGTTGGGGGGGGTTGCGATTCCCCCCAAGCCCCCACAAACGCTTTTGTCAAATTGATATTTATAATGTCATTTCGACCGAAACGCAGTGGAGTGGTGAAATCTCAAAAAACGATATCGTCAAGACGAAGAATAAAAAAGCATACTTACGAGAGGTAGAATATGCAAATGCTAAAGAAAAGAAAAACAACTAAATACGTTATACTATGTATTGCTTTATTGGTGTGCATTACGATTGCAATATTAAGTGGAGCGCAACCGTACAACACGGCTGTTGATACGCCTATTACGCCTACAGAAAATGCTACACTCAATAATACTTACGGAGCGTTTTATCACGGCTCAACTTATAGATACACAGACTACAGAAAAGTAGAGGATATGCATAGCGGCGCAATAACCGATGATACGACTGTCGTTACGGTAGATGGTACCAAGGCTCACGGCTCTCAAGAAAATCCATTTGTCATTGATTCAGTATCTGTATGGAATGCATTTGTTGCCGATATGGCAGATACTTCGTCGGGTGTACTTGATTGTGGCAAAAATAAATATTTTGTACTTGCAAAAGATTTGGATTTTAACGGTCTAACGTTTAAGCCTGTCAATTGTTTTAAGGGAACATTCTATGGATTAGGGTATACTATATCCAATGTTACATTAAGTAATTTAAATTCATACGGCGGCTTATTTAATTACGGATATGGCTTCACTATTACTGATTTAAATAATTCAAGTTATTCTTATACTGATGTAAAAAGATACGTTGGAGGCATAGTTGGTGCTGCAATCGAAGATTATCAAATACTAAATTGTCACACAAAAGGCAGTATATTGGGGTTAACACAGACAGGCTATAGTTATCAAATAGGCGGTATAGTAGGATTTAGCAGCGGTGGTGACAATATTGCTTCTTCTGCCTCTAATGTTAATCATACAGTATATAGGTGCTCTGCAGAATATAGTGCCAGCGGTATACGAACTACTTCAACCGATGCTCCTGTTGTAGGTGGAATTATAGGTAGTGTTTGGCATAAAAGTAATCCTTCTATTCTTGATTGCTATTCAATTGTCAAAGCAGGTAATAACAATTTGACAAACGATAGTGCTTTATATGCGGGTGTAGTTGGCATTGTATGTGAAAGTGGCGCTTTAAGTATAGAAAACTGTGCGACTGATATTTATATTGATAATCTAGAATTGATAAAATATCCAATGCTTGGCGGACTAGGTGGTATTTGGATGAACAATACGGCATATCAAACCAGTAGCATAACAGTAAAAAATGTTTATTTAGTTTCACAGGGAAGAAACACAGGCGGAGCAGATGTAACTTTTTATCCATTTACAAATTATTATTATCAAGATAATGTTGTTAATAACATAAATTTTGATTTTCTAAATGTCAATTATGCTGGCAATGGTTCAATATATGGGTATAATTATTCAGTTTCTGGCGTTAAAGGCACTGTAAAAGCAATTAGCGCGTCCACGATGTTATCTAGTGTAAGTGACCTATGGGCTGCGGCTAAAGATGGAAGCAATGCATTATCTGCTAGTATATGGGATAAAGATAAAATTAATACAAATTACAGTATAGAGGATTCTCCTGTAATAAACAATTTACAGAAAGAGCAATTTGACGTAGAATTTTACAATTATAAAAATAGTGCTGATGAGGGCATAGGTATTGCCTCGATTAAGTATGACTATGGCAGTATGGGGATTACGTTGTCTGCGCCTACTGCGCCTGACGCAAATCATAAATTTGTCGGTTGGACAACAGACAAGAGCGGAGAACAAGATCCTTTTACT